>NZ_JAJTDH010000008.1:0-13368 GCF_021300285.1 Microcystis sp. 49638_E5
TTAGGTAAAGTGATGGCTAAACTTCCTCATACTTCCTTTTCAGCGATTGCTATTACTTTTTTAGTCATGAATCTTTCTAACCTGTTGAGGCAGGTTTTTTGGGCTTTTTTATGTATGAAATGGAAAAACAGCACTTTTTCTCGGTCAATGATTAGGATAAGTTATAACTTAAAAATTAATCAATAACTAAAGCTTATGCTTGTAGCTAAGTGAAATCATTGATTAAGAGACCTGTACTTTTCAATGACTTTTTCAGCAAACCCTAAGTAGGGTCTGCTGAAAAAGTACGGGCGAAGCATTCGGATAGAAAATCTACGGTTTCACCGATAGGTTATTGCCCGAATGCTTCGCCCCTACAGAACGCGGGCCGATGAAGACGCAAGGTTTTGAACGACGATTCTCTCAAAATCTTGCACCTGTTTCGGAAGAAAAGCCCCAAAACCCTTACTTTGCCTACATTTCACATTTATTCAGCAAACCCTAAGTAGGTAGGTATTAAAAACTTTCAGATCCCCCCGCCTATCGGCACCCCCCTTATCAAGGGGGGCAGGGGGGATCAAACCTAAAATCCATTTTTAATTTAATTATAACCAGCTACTTAACTAGGGTTTATAACTGGGAAAATCGATATAACCTTCCTTGTCAAAAGAATACCAATCTTTCATCTCAGCATCGGGATTAAGGGGCCAATTATTGGCGAATCTTTCCACCAAATCGGGATTACTGATATAGGGGCGACCGAAAGCAATTAAATCAGCGTCTCCTAACTGAATAGCGGCTTCAGCAGTTTCTTTTGTATAACCACAATTGCCGATTAATGCACTATTAAAAACAGCCCGAAACTCGGATAAAAGCATCGGTTGACCCTTTTCATGAAAACCAAAAGCCAAGCCATCTAGCAGATGCAAATAAGCTAAATTGTACTCATTTAATCTTTGGGCAATATAGAGAAAAGTTTCTCGAAAATCCTCGGAACCCATGTCATTATAAACTCCATTGGGAGACAGACGCACCCCCACTCGATGACTGGGAAAAACAGTTAAAATTGCCTCGACCACTTCCTGCAAAAAACGATAACGATTTGCCAAACTGCCTCCGTACTTATCCTGACGCTGATTAGTGGCCGATTGTAGAAAAGTATCGATTAAATAACCATTAGCCCCGTGAATTTCTATGCCATCAAACCCCGCTAATTTTGCCCTCTGAGCGGCTTGACGGTAATCGGCGACAATTGCGGGGATTTCCTCGGTTTCTAAGGCTCTAGGGGTCTCGTAGGGCTGTTTGCCGATGGGTGTATGCAACTCCCCCTTAATCTTAATTGCGGAAGGGGCAACGGGTAAAGCCCCATTTTCCTGAAAACTAGAATGAGAAGCGCGACCACAGTGCCACAATTGACAAAACATTGGTGTTCCTTTTCTTTGGGCGATTTTTGTCACCATTTGCCATGCTTGCACTTGTTCATCGGTGTAGATACCGGGGGTATTTTGCCAACCGTTAGCTTGGGGAGAAATTACCGTCGCTTCTGTAATCATTAATCCCGCGCTGGCCCTTTGTCGGTAATACTCGGCCATTATCTCATTGGCCAGACGTTTTTCTCCGGCTCGCGCTCGCGTCATGGGAGCAAGCACAAGACGATTTTCTAGGTTTAAATCTCCCAATTTAAATTGACTTAAAAGAGCCAGGGAAGTAGTGAAGGAAGTCATCGAATTTGCCGATAGAGAATTTAGGTTAATTTTACCGCAATTAGTTAAAACCAGACAATCACACCCCAGGATGATTGACTGTCTATCTGCGAGATTGTTCCTCTCCTAAGGGAGGAGAATTAATCGGACAACTGGCTGAATATAATTAATATTGGTCATCAATCTGACTATAATTACAAGTTATTTAATTTATTCATCTTCCCAAATTAAAGAGACATAAACTATATTTTCTGGTAGTTGAGTCATGATAAATTTCTTGGCAATTTTGGCATCAGAAATATTGCTTAAATCTCAAGAGATAGGAACCTTAACTATTCGATCACCCAAATAATACCACAAATCCACCTGTCTCCAGTTATGTATGAGGGGACTACCCCCATTCCATCACCTCCCTGACCATTTCTCTCAAGTCATCCTTCTTGGTCTTTCCCTCTCGCTTGTCATCAATACGAAAATTAATAGGAGACAATTTTTTGTCTAGTTCGGTTAAAATAGTGTAATTAAGCTTATATTTATCTGACCAAAAATAGTCATGATCGAGATGTCTAGTAACTTGTTTTGTACCTATAAAACAGACTTTCTAGGACTAAAAATCAACTTTTACTATTCGGTGCTTACGAATTTTAAGAGGGTTTTTCAGAATCAGCATTTTTTAGCAAACCTACCCAAAAATACCCAAAAGAGGCAAACAGCCTCTACATTGCGTTGATAAAAATGGGAAAACACGAGTTTTTAGCAACCATCGTTCATTTAATTGTGGTCATCTCGATAAAATTGCTGTTTTTTCACGATAAAATTGCTGTTTTTTCACGATTTATTTAGAACTAATTTATTAGTAAAAAAAGATGTTAAAACAGTCTTGATCGACTGGGGCTTTCTGGCTAGTATGTAAAGCATATAGCTTCTTCATTGGAGACACCTGAATGAAAGCCCTATTACTATGGCCGCTGATGCCCAACTCCTTTTGGTCCTATCAAGAGACTTTAGATCTAGCCGGTTTAAGATCAACTAATCCGCCCCTGGGTTTAATTACAGTGGCGGCCCTATTGCCATCGGATTGGGAAATCCGGTTTGTTGATCGCAATGTCCGATTGGAAACGGCTTCGGATTGGGAGTGGTGCGATTTGGTAATCATCTCCGCCATGATCATTCAGAAAAAGGACTTTCAAGAATTGATTGCCAAAGGGTTGCAGTTGGGTAAAAAAGTGGCTGTAGGCGGGCCTTACCCCACCTCCTATCCAGAAGTTGCCCAAAAAGCTGGGGCAGATTACCTGATTCTCGATGAAGGAGAACTGACAATCCCTCTGTTCTTGGCGGCCCTGGAGCAGGGTGAACCGAGTGGTGTCTTTAGAGCCAGTGAGAAACCAGATGTAACCATGACACCGATCGCCCGCTATGATTTACTATATCTGGATGCCTATCTGGCGATTACCGTGCAGTTTTCTCGCGGTTGCCCCTTTCAATGCGAATTTTGTGACATCATCAACCTCTATGGCCGCAAACCGCGCACCAAAACCCCAGAACAAATGTTGGCTGAGTTGGAGACGTTATATCAACTGGGCTGGAGGCGCTACATTTTTGTTGTGGATGACAACTTCATTGGCAATAAGCGGAATGCCAAGGTGTTTCTGCGGGAGTTGATCCCCTGGATGGAGCAACACCAGTATCCCTTTAAACTGATTACGGAAGCTTCCCTTAATCTGGCCGAAGACAGTGAACTGATTGAGTTAATGGTCAAGGCCGGCTTTATGCTGGTGTTTATGGGGATTGAGACACCAGATACCGATAGCTTAATGGGCATTAACAAGGTTCAAAACACCCGCCAATCCCTGATCGAATCCTGTCACAAAATTACCCGCATGGGGCTGCAGATTATGTCTGGCTTCATTATCGGTTTTGACAATGAGAAACCAGGCGCAGGGCAGCGGATCAAAGATTTTATTATGGAGGCGAGTATTCCCCAGGGGCAGTTTAGCCTGCTCCAGGCACTGCAAAATACTGCCCTGTGGAATCGCCTGCAACAGGAAGGTCGTCTGGTGGATGGCATGGGTACTTTCCATCAGGGAGCGATGATGAACTTTGAGCCAACTCGCCCGGTGGAAGAGATTACCGAAGAATACATCGATGCTTTCTGGGAAATCTATGATCCTGTTAACTACCTGAAACGAACCTTCAACCATTTCATGATCATGGGGGGATGGCGCGGCAAATCGAACCGTAAATTAGATGGGCAACAGTGGCAATTGTTCCGCTCCTTGCTCTGGCGGCAGGGGATTGTCCGACCGACGCGCTTCCGTTTCTGGTGGCAACTGGCAGTGATTGCCTGGGTCAAACCCCGTCTGCTAGAAGAGTATCTAGCGACCCTAGGGATAGGTGAGCATTTTTTTGCCTATCGCTATGAAGTCAGAGAACAATTACTAAAACAACTAGCCGATTTGAAGCAACAGAAAGCAAGGGTAGCCCAGCTGGAAAAAACGCTCAAAAGCTAGACAATATCGCAGACAAACAGTCAATGCAGACATTTTGGCAAATTTTTCTTTTTAGGATGGTTTTCCTGAGTTGAGATTCTCCCCCCTTACTTTAAGTAAGGGGGAAAAAAAATCAATTGGCACGCTGTTCAATCAACAGTTGGTAAGCATGATTAAAATCAGCCGTTGTAATGCGAATCTCAGTTGGGTCAGTCATTCCCTGATGGCGATAACGACGAATTGCCATCAGTGCCGCTTGGTTACATAATAACGCTAAATCTGCGCCATTCCAGCCTTCGGTTGCCTCGGCCCAATAGCCTAAATCCACATCCTCTAAAGGACGTTCATCATTATGGACTCCCAGAATTGCTAAACGACTAGAGGCATTCGGTAAATCAACTTTTAACTGTAAATCTAACCGTCCCGCTCGCAATAAGGCTGGATCTAAAGCATCTGGGCGATTAGTGGCTCCAATCACTAAAATCGTTGCCCCCGTTTGCAACCCATCTAACTCCGTCAGGATTTGTCCCACAACCCGGTCACTCACTCCTGAATCTCCACTATAACGACCTCTTGCCGGTGCTAAAGTATCAATTTCATCAATAAAAACCACACAAGGGGCTGCCTGACGAGCTTTGGCAAACAACTCACGCACCGCCTGTTCACTCGCCCCCACCCATTTACTCAAAAGCTCAGGTCCATTAATACTGATAAAATTAGCTCGCGCCTGAGATGCAACCGCTTTGGCCAATAGGGTTTTTCCCGTTCCGGGGGGACCCCAAAGTAAAATACCTTTGGGAGCTTGGGCTTTGGTTTGCGTATATAATTGCGGATGGAGTAATGCCCCTTCCACGGACTCCTGTAGGGTTTGTTTAATCTGTTCAAGTCCGCCAATATTGTCCCAGTCCACATGGGGAGACTCCACTTCCACAGACCGCAATACCGCCGGTTTAACTTCTTTAAGGGCTTGCAAAAAGTCGGCTTGAACCACCGTCATTGTTTCTGGAATTTGCGAGTCAATCGTAGGAACCTGCCGCCGCAAAGCACTATAGGCCGCTTTCTGGCAAACGGCTTTTAAATCTGACCCGACAAATCCCACCGCATTATCGGCAATCATATCTAAGGAAACTGATTCATCTAGGGGCATGGAACGGGTGAGAATTTGGAGGATTTCTAAACGGCCCTTGCGGTCAGGCACCCGAAAGAGGACTTCTCGGTCAAACCGTCCGGGGCGACGGAGGGCAGGGTCAAGATGGTCGGGACGGTTTGTCGCCGCTAGAACAATCACCCCTTGACTTTGGGCAAAGCCATCCATTAAACCGAGCAATTGGGCCACCAGTCTTTTTTCTACTTCCCCTTCAACTTTACTGCGATCGGGTGCCATGCTATCAATTTCGTCAATAAAAACGATACAAGGCGCATTCTTACTGGCTTTCTCAAAAATTCCCCGCAGTTTTTGCTCAGCCTCCCCATAATATTTGCTGATCACCTCTGGTCCGACTAAGGCAATATAGTTAACACCGAGTTCTTCGGCCAAAGCACGGGCAGTCAGGGTTTTACCGGTTCCAGGGGGGCCGACTAAGAGAACGCCGCGAGTGGGTTCAAGTCCTAACTTGGCCAACAAGTCAGGGCGCTTCAGGGGAATGGCAATTAGTTCCTTGAGTTCTTTAATCACTTCCGTCAAGCCACCAACATCCTTCAGGGAAGCCGTGGTCGGTCCTTCGGGCTGTGTCATACTGTCTTCAACCCCTGAATCAGTGGAGGATGAGCGATTGCGATTGACCTCAAAATCATCCCCACCAGAATTGTTCGGGCGATAAACTCCCCCTGGACGGGGAATACCGCCAGCGCGGGGAATGTTACTCAAGGGACGAGAGTTAAACTGCACTTCGGTTTTAATTTCCCCTTTTTCCAGTTTTTCCTCTAAGGTCTTAGCGAGTTCGACTAATTGCTCAAAGCCTTTGAATAGTTCTACCATAAAATTTCTCCTGAGTCAAGTGAAGGATGGGGACTGGGTAATAGATGAGGTTAAGAAGTCCGACTTGATTAGACTAATTACCTTTAAAATAACAGATCTGCCGCGGCTTTTACCCGGGCTAAAGGTTCTACTGACCGGGGTAAACTGGCTAAGCGGATCAAAGTTTGCTCTGGGAATAAATCCCGATCAATTTCCTCATTAGCATGATAACGATTCTGCACGACATAACGTTGATAGACTCCCTTTTTTTTCAAAGATGCTGTCAATCGCAGTTGTTCGGCAACGATAGCATCTTGGGCTTGCAAAACTCCAATAAATTCTGTATGTTGGGGGTCTTTGAGTTTTTTCTGGGCAGACATCACCTGTTGTCTTAAGATTCGCAATCGTCCCATTAAATCTACACGCCCTAAGACATCTTGATACTTCATCCAAAGCTTAAAAATCCAACTTAACCAATCTCCTAAAGCCGTTGGCATTTCCAAAAATCGCAGGAGATGACCGGTAGGAGCCGTATCTAAAATAATCAAATCTTGTTGTTTCTGGTCTAATAACTCCATTACTTTTACTAGGGACAACATTTCATCAATTCCTGGCAGAGATTGAGCGACAATTTGTCGCCAAGCTTCTGGAGTATAAGCTAGTTTGATGTTCCCTTCTTCCTTACCTTCACCACTAATCATTTCTGCCAGTTCCCATAAATAATCATCCCGAAATTTTTCTAAAACGATATTAGCATCAACTTCTTGACCACTTAAATTAGCAGTTAATTGTGTGGATTGATGTCCTAATTTTGTCCCAAAGGCATCTCCCAAAGAATGAGCCGGATCAATAGAAATAATTCTAATTTTTTGATCGGGATGACGATTAGCTAACGCCCAACCAATGGCCGCGGCAACCGTGGTTTTTCCCACTCCACCCTTGCCACCAATGATAATGAGTTGGCGTTTGTCGTCAATAAAATCACTAAAACTCGGCAGAATTTTTTGCGGCCATTGAATAGGAGGCGGGGCCATAAATTCTACTTTTTCGATAATTTCAATTTGACTCATGATCTGATCTAATGCTTCACCTCCTAGAGGTTCTTTTGCCTGTTGGGGCAGGGTGAAAATTGTCTCTTGACCTGGAATTTTTAGGAATTTATCGAGGAGTTGCTGTTGCTCACTGTAGCGATCTAAATTTTGATTAGGATCCGTTAGAATGCGATTAATAAATAATCTGCCGCAGGGAATATTTAAGTGATGCAAACTATTGAGTAATCGTTCGGTTTCTAATAAACTCATCGGTTCGGCAATTGCCACAATTAAACAAAGGGTAAAATCCCTATTTTGTAGGAGTTGTTTGCCTTCGGTTAATTCTGATTTTGTTTTGACTAAAAAGCCATCCACATCATCGGCATTGTAGGTTTTTGCAAAAGTTTGCGAAATAACACGATGTTTTTCTTGAAACAACTCTAAAGAATTGAGAATAATCTCTAAAAAGTCTTTAATTTCCAATAAATTTAAGGTATGACCAGAGGGGGCCATATCAACAACAATTCGATCAACAACATTCTCTATTAGTAATCGTTGAATTTCTAATAGACCCATGATTTCATCTAAACCTGGCCAGTCTAAATCCCAAACGGGAGTTAAGTCTTCTCCTTCAACAAAACTGCCCCGTTCTACTAAAATTTCTAAAAATTTTCCGTATTTTTCTTTAAATTCTAAGAGCAATTTTTCCGCATCTAATGCCCTAACTTTTAAGTTAGGTAAGTCTTTTACAGGTAATGCCTCATCGCTAACTTCTGTTTGCAATACATCCCCTAAAGAATGAGCAGGATCGGTTGAGATTAATAGGATTTGTTCCTCGGGAAATAATTTAGCCCAACGGCGAGCAAATCCACAGGAAAGGGTGGTTTTTCCCACTCCTCCTTTGCCACTAAACATAACTAAATGTCGAGTGTCATAGCAACTTAGAGAGTTATTTACCAAGTTAAAGTTAGTCATAGAGAAATCAAGTTAAGTAAAGTGATAGGGGGGAGAAACTTGTCCTAATTGTAATTCCCAACGGGGGCAAGCTTTCTGCCAATGCAAGACTTGCTCGATTAGTAAAGGTTCTTCTTGAAAATTAACTAAAAGATAAATTCGTGATTCTGTCCCCGGAGCAGTAATAATCTTCGTTGACGGATAGCTTTGGGTGATTAAATGCCCGAGATTTTGCCATTCTGAACCTTGCAAAGTATAAAAATCCTGTTGGGCTTCATAATGCTGTTTTTTGGCTAAAAAATATTGTCTGCCCTTGCTTTCAGAAGAGAGTACAGGCTCCTCTGGCTTACGGGGAATACATTTTAAAAGATATTCTCCTTTTCCCTCAAGTTCTTCAATTTTTTCTTGATATTCTTGGGCATGAGAACAAAGATGAGTCAGTAAATTTTCTGCCTCTAAAAAAGATGTGCCAAAACGTAAGGGTAAAATAGTGGTTTGTTGAAATAATTCACAGATGACTCGATCGTGACATAAAACGGATTGAATCAAGCGTTCATCATCATTTTGTAAAGTGTCTAAACAAACTTCGGGTTCGACTACGGCCGAGAGATCTCCACCAGTTATCAGTAACAATGGGTTAGCCATTCCAACTGGTAATTTTAGGCTTTCTATGGGGGTTTTCAAAAAAGCGTAAGTATATAGATTGTACAATTTCATAGGGTTGACCGAAAGAAAATTGACGATTTTTTACAAGTTTTTATATTGGGGCGTTGATATGCTAGAATATTCTAAGTTATTCAGGGATTGTTATGACAACCACTCGTCCACCCAGACCAATTAGATCTAAAATTAGCACCATGCCTCGGAAACAATCCGAAGCAGATCACCAACTTGAGCTTTATAAGTTAATTACTGAAAAACAACGTATCCAAGAAAAATTAGAAATGATGGAGCGGCAGATTCAGCAATTAAAAAATCGTCTCACGTTTGTGACAGAGCAAATTGAGACCACAGAACAAAGTATTCAAAATTTGCGTACAGCCAATCCTCCTAGTTTAAGTTTAGCTAAAAAACCTGATTCCCCCAAAACTGTTGCTCACTCCTCTAATGATTCTAGTAATTTCCAAACTTTTTACCTAGAATATTAAGGCTTAACCAAGGGCTAGTTCTGACCAAGCTTCGACAAGTTCTTGAGCTTGTCAAATCCGCCCTTACTAAGCTTACAGTTTGTGATTTTGTTCATGACCTATCTGGTGGCAAAGATTGCCAGTTCTGAAACTGCGAAGTATAGAAAAATTTTAGAGAGAAGATTCAGCTTCGTTTTCTGCCGCCTCTTCTTCTAAGGCTTGAATTTTTAATAAAAGTTCTTCTTCCCGAATTTCAAACTCCTCCTCAGAAATATTACCCATATCGTAAGATAGTTGTAGGGATAATAATAATTTGTGCAAATTTTCCGCCTCATCATATTCTATATCTGCACGCTCTTGAATTTTTTCCCCAATCCAGATCAGACCACCAATAGGGCCGGTAACAGGAAGAAGTAAAAGATCGAGAAACATAACTGATAATCTCCTTAGATAAGTTGGGCAAAGGTATAGGGTGCAGTTAAATTGTTATAGCGAATCCTTAGGCGATCACCAAACTGCTGATCGATCGCTTCAACGTTTTGGCTAAATTCCGGCTCTTGCTCCCAGGGAATTAAATAAGCTGCATTGTAAATCATGTCATCCGTCATCGGATCGCTTTCAATCACCTCTTGGGCGCAATGATTTAATTGGTCTCTAAAGACTTGAATAATGTCTTGTTTCCGTTGCAATACAGTGGCTTCAATGAGTTGACCTATATGGATAATTTCTTCCATATTTAAGTTTTTCCCCATCATCGCATCCCGTTCTTGTTTTAACTTAGGATTAGACTCCAAAGCCGCTTGTAATTCCCACTGATTATCCCAAAAAATCTTAATGCTAACCTCTCGTTGTCCTGACAGTTTAGCAAATAATTCTTTCAGTTGGGTTTTATAGGGAGTAATTAGTTGTTCGGTGACAGATTCCCAGGTTTTGATAACTAAGCCAAACCGCAGGGGCAACAACGTTGTAAACCCTGCTTCCATGACAGTTTCTAATACTTTTTCATGGCAAATTAAATAGCGACGGGATGCCAAATACTTCTCTTTATGAGCAGCGGAGTAGAGAAAACTAAAACCATCAATCATCTCACTGTGAACTGGCTCATTATCAATCCCCTGCAAAACCAGTCCGTCAGGAACTGGTTCGGGAAATATGCCATATAAATAAAGACCCACTGTCATCAGTATTCTCCCAAATTAAACTGGCTGAGAAGTTAAAACCAAACGAAGCTTTAGATGAATTAGATCTAATTGAGCTAAACCCAGATCAACATTTCCTTCCACAACAACTCCTGTATTGAGAAGTCTATCCACTAATTCTAACACAGAAGGCTTAATACCCTCCTCTCCCGGGTAATAACTCCCTGCTTCCGGTAAAAGAGTGCCAAACTCTCCTAGGTGGACATTTAAATCTTCTGGCTCAACCTCAAAAATTTCACACAAATGGAGAATTTGTTCTTGCAATTTTTGTATACTTTCTGCAGCCCTATCTAAATCAGACTCACTGAGAACCCCTTTTTCCATCCGGCGAATGATTTGGGCTTCGAGCAATTGGCGTACCAGTTCCACAACAGTTAACAGTAAAGGGGCTAAACCGGCTTGGCTATTACTTTCTGGACTGGTCAGCAAGGCTTGATTATCAGAATCGTAAGGTGTGCAAGCAAGTGTCATGGTTGGAGTTGGTAAATGAGGAGTTCTTAAGGGTGAGTCTCTAGTGGGGGGCTTGGCCAAGAAATTTTATCTGAGGGAAAAAATGATGTAACCAAGCAATGTCAACTTCCCGCCACCCTGTGAAGATTCTAGTGACGAATTTACCCGACAGGAGGAATGTGCTTGATTATTTTAACTGGTATCGTAGCCCTCGATTGC
Source organism: Microcystis sp. 49638_E5 (assembly GCF_021300285.1). NCBI lineage: Bacteria > Bacillati > Cyanobacteriota > Cyanophyceae > Chroococcales > Microcystaceae > Microcystis > Microcystis sp. 49638_E5. The sequence continues at coordinate 11,109 of NZ_JAJTDH010000008.1, forward strand.
CCCCGATTGGGGTAGGGATTTTAAGGCTTAAAGTTTAGCTGCCGAGGTTTCTGTTAATAAGGCTTGGGATTGGCTATAGAGATAGAAGTCGCTTGCCCACCCATTAATTGCCATCTCCCTTGCTCTATCAACAGAGGCAATCGTTAACTGCTGTAAACTTCTTGACCGTTTGAGGATTCAATTGAGGAATTTCAATATATACGAGGAATGTGCTTGATCGTTGGGACTGCCATCACGTCTCTCCATTACACTCCATTTAGTTAAGGATTTTAAGGTTTGAAGTCGGCGTGAAAGTTCCAGGTTTTCTGCGAATAAAGCTTGGCCTTGGCTAGGGAGGTAGGGATAACCTTGCAAGCTGTTAATCGCAGTTTCCCTAGCTTTATCAAGGGGAGCAATCGTCTCGTGTAAATTTCCTAACCTTTGAGGATTCAGGTGAGGAATTTCACGCATCTGAGGAATGTGCTTCATCGTTCGGACTGGTATCATGGCTCTCTATTGCACTCAATTGGCTTAAGGATTTTAGGGTTTCAAGCTCAGTTTCCAGGGTTTGGAGTCGGAGCGAAAGTTCCCGATTTTCTGCTAGTAAAGCTTGGGATTGGCTATGGAGGTAGGGGTCTCCTTCCCACCAGTTGATTCCCATTTCCCTGGCTTTATCAACAGAGGCAATTAACAAACGAATGCGGATATTTATAAGTTCAGTGGAGGCGATCGAAACGGAAATATCGCCGGCAATCACAATTCCTTTATCTAAAACTCGTTCGAGTATATCCGCTAAACTCGAACCTTGAGTTGCTGTTTTTAGGGAGTTGTTTGACTGGTTTCTGAGCGAGCCAGCAAAAGTGGAAGAAGTCACGGTTGGTTTCACTCAATAAGAGTATATAATTAGTCTTTTCGCTGGGGCAAGTTGCCTCGCAGTAAAGATTGAATGGCTTTTAAGGATTGATTTCCTGTCGAAGGCTCAGAAGTTGACGCTTGTCCCTCGGAAGGCTCCGTTTCCTCTACAACGGATAGGGGTTCTACCAGATCGTCGTCGAGGATTTCCCATAAAATTGCTCTTGACTTATCAATAGATAAGTTCGTGCGGGACAAAAGAACATCGGCGCAGATATCACGGAAGTCCGCATCAGAGGAGCTAGCCACAATATCGTGAGAGGCACAGACCTTAGCAATCATTAAACAAGAGCGCAAACCTGAAGTTTTTTCAGCCTCGGTTTTCAAACGAAAGGTTTTGACGAGGTTGACAATAAATAAGGCATCATCTCGACCAATCCCCGTTTTTTTGGCAAGAATTTCGGTCTGAGTCAGTTGATCTGGTTCAGGCATATTAATGGTTACTAACCGATCCATTAGAGCATCTTGGGTAGCATGAACCCCGCAATATTCTTCTGGGTTGGAGGTGAAAATTGCCCGAAATTGAGAATTGACTTGTAGGTAATCGGGTTGATGGCTAGTGGGTGGCAGGGTGAGAATTTTTTCTTCCAAGGCAGAGAGTAAAACGTTGTTGACCTCAGGTCGAGAACGATTGAACTCATCATAAACTAGGGTAAAACCCTCTCGACAGGCCATTGTTAAGCGAGAATCCACCCAGTTGTGTTTTAGCTCGTCTTCAACTTTGAGAACGCTGTGGATATAGTTATCCGTCAGCTTTTTATGGGTATAACCAGATTGGCTACCAATTAAATCGGAACTGCTAAAGTCATCATCGCCAAAGATTAGCATCACAGGTCTGGCTAAACAATTGGCCAGGTGCATTGCCAAGGTGGTTTTTCCCGTTCCTGCTGGACCACATAGATGAATGGAAAAACCAGAGTTTAGATAACGTAAGGCGCGAGTGGCAATTTGATCAATCGAAGGCGTAACAACAAATTGACCGGGGCGAAGGGAGAGAACGGATCTTCTTGTTTGAGTTTCAGTAAATGTCATAGTCGAAATCTAGTAAATACCATTGATAATCCCCGCCTGAAGCGGACGGATATTCTCGATCTAACAACTGCTGGTTCAGGTTTCCCTTTAATAACCGAGTAGGCAAGGACGCTCGTGTTACCCGAATTTTACGGCAAGTTTAATCGTCTTTAGCTTTTAAGGCTTACCTCATAATAATATCACAAAAAATTAGGAACTGTCATCAATTAGATCTAGAACCTTGATTTTGACATCCTCGCCGCCCTAAAAGTGCGGCGATTCCTAAACCTCACGATTTAAGTTTCTGCTTCCACCACCGTCGCATACCACAGTTAAAAAACCATGTACTGTCTTACAC
>NZ_JAJTDH010000008.1:13374-73343 GCF_021300285.1 Microcystis sp. 49638_E5
AAGCCGAGTTTTCAAGGTGCTGCGCCGTCCACTTGGTTTTCGAGACTGGCCTTTTAATTCTAACGTAAAGCCAACCTAGAACGGCGGGGTTTCAGACCCAAAATTTCCGATGAAGGTATTTTTAGGATATTCATTAGTCAAGGGTCTAAGGGTCGAAAATTATTGTCTAGATTACTTTTCAAGACTTAAACAATAACAATCTCCAAGCAGATGCAGTCCTTTTCACTTACCTCCTTTGTCAATATAGCGCTTTTCACGTTACTGAGGTATCGACAAGTTTTGCCAACAAAGGGTTTAAGCCTCTTGCCCATGCCTCATTCTGATGAAAACTGCTATAAAATACTACTAATGACAACATTAACTATAAACTAAGTGAAGTTTTATATACTTCTTAATTTACCAGAGACCTAGAGCGGACTAAATAGGAACCCAGCACTTCTAGGTTGAGTCTAGAAACTTAGAAAAACAGGACCAGCATAGTAGGTTGAAAACCAAAAGCTTATTGTTGTATTCTCAGATAGTCCTCTAGTTTAGCTAGGAAAAGGGACTAGAGGTTTTTTACTCTAGCCCTAGGGTTAAGTGGGTTGGAATTAACCTAGAGATTTATTTGCCAAAAACGTAGATAGACAAATCTTGACGAAATTGACGCAATTCGTCTTTTAGCTGTTTCGCTTCAGCTAAACGTCTTTCTTGAAATTGACTTAAATCATCCTTCACCTGTTTAGCTCGATCTAGATGAAGTTGGCGTAAGTCGTCCTCTAGCTGCTTCGCTGCCGCTAAACGCTGTTCTTGGAATTGACTTAAATCCTCTTTCAGCTGTTTAGCTCGATCTAGATGCTGTTGACGTAAGTCGTTCTCCAGCTGTTTTGCTGCTGCTAAACGTTGTTCTTGGAATTGACTTAAATCGTCCTTTAGCTGTTTGGCTCGGTCTAGACGCTGTTGACGTAAGTCATCATCTAACCGTTTCGCTTCAGCTAAACGTTGTTCTTGAAATTGACGTAAATCCTCTTTTTGCTTTTCCGCCTGAGCTAAACGCTGTTTTTGGGTAGCTGTTAAGAACAAGTGGCTTTCCTGTTGAACTTTTTGGAAAGATTGGCGCAAAGCAGTTGCCTGTTCTTGCGCTTGTTTTTGTCTTTCAGTTTTGACATCCAACAGAAAAGATTGTACTTCTCGCGAGAGTTTAGCTACTTCTTCAGCAATCGATAAACGATCCTGGCGGAACTGTTCCATGAGAGCAGGCATGGGGTTGTCCTCAATTACTAAATACTATGGAATGGATTTGACCCAATCACCCGTTAGAAAAACCTTCACGGAGACTGGGGGGAGAGACAGCAGATTTCGACTTTTCTTATCATCCCAAAGTTGAGGTAGGGGACTACCCCAGACTGAGGGGCGCAACATCCCACCCCCAAAATGGCTTTCTACTCAGAAAAATAGTCAGCCTTACATTCTGGCGATAGACAGTAAACCTAGCTACAAAGGTCAAAATCACGGTTACAAAAATAACTTGTATAGGCCTAGCTTTGTTTTTGCTATCCGTTGCCGTGCCAACCTTGTCAATCATAGACCATTGCGCCCCAAGAGAGGGGTAACTAGACTCAATAGGGATTTAAAGAAAAGCCGAGGATCTGGAAAACCCAGTCGGGTTTTCACTCAGCAGATAGGAGAATCTGGGATCAACCCTTAAGCAGGAACCGCTGCAGATTGAGTCAGACCAACAGCTTCAGCATATTTGAGGTAGGTTTCAACAGAAGCGATAACTACACGAGCTTCAATCGCTAATAATTCGATGCCCCTTTTTGTTGTTTGTATAGAAAGTGTACAGTGCTGATCCCAAAATTTATCTATCGAACTACCGCATCTCAGGGGGCGCATCTTCCACACCAAAAATGACTTTCTATTCCGAAAAATAGTTAGTCCCACACTCTGGTGGTAGGGGGTAAACCTAGCTACAAAGGACAAAATCACGTTTACAAAAATAATTTGTATGGATCTAGCTTTGTTTCGCTATCCGTTGCCGTGCCAAACTGTCGATTATAGACTATTGCGCCCCAAGAGAGAGGTAACTAAACTCAATAGGGATCAAAGAAAAGCTAAGAATCTGGAAAACCCAGTAGGGTTTTAACTCAGCAGATGGGAGAATCTGGAATCAGTCCTTAAGCAGGAACCGCTGCAGATTGAGTCAGACCAACAGCTTCAGCATATTTGAGGTAGGTTTCAACAGAAGCGATAACTACACGAGCTTCAATCGCTAATAATTCGATGCCCGTTTGTACAATGCTGAGGTCATGGAGGATTCAGAAACTTATTTGGGGTTTCTGCCTTCATCACTTCCGCACTTTTAAAGATAACACCCTGTATTTGTCGTTGTCAATACCTAAGTTAGCTGTTTTTCGTTAAGAAGTATGTAGTAATTCTCAGTTTTTTTCGTTAAGAAGTGTGTAGTGATTTCTCAGATAAGTCCGATACATTAGACCTATTGCATAATTTTTTTATGGTATGATGGGCGGTTTTGCTTTTTTCTCGATTTTTAGATTAAAGTTGACAAGAGAATAAAATGTGATCTGAGGTCAGGAAATCATCTATACAGGGTAAGCTCATCTAAATTTGGTACAATTTTTACTTGACAAAAATTTCTGGTTGTGGTTCTGTAGTAGTGATGGAGGCTTAATGCTTTGCCTTGCTGTGCATTGTAGTCATGGATAAAATACCAAGCAGCGCCAAGGTGATTCTCCGTTTTTTTAGAGAAAGATAGATTCTCTCTCGCCAACAGAGAAATCCTTGGTCGAAAGGTGTTATTAAGTCTTTACAATGGGATTAGTTTGACCAGTTTCTTTTCCTAGCACTCGATGACGTTTACTCGGAATTACTGTCTTATATAACTCTCAAAAATCAGTGTAAGTAACAGCACATTGTCGGTAAACACCGGGTAAACTGGGCCGAAAGTTTTTTGGCTGCTTGGCGACTGCTATCTCCTAAATAGCCGCCAATAATTTCCCTTGTCTTTCTATCAATTGCCAGCCAAATGTAAACCTTTATCGTCTTAAAAAAACCAATGACTACATTTCATCACACTCTATGGATAATTTACCTTTTGATTTTTCTGGGTGGTGATTCGGTGGTGGTGAGGCTCTTCTGGTTTCTGTGTGGAAACGAGATCTATACTGATAGTTTCTTCAGCAAAATAGCAATAAAAGTCTTGCCTGATAAGTATTTCACGATTCCATAAGCAAAAATTATCACACAAAGTCGAGAAGAGCCGTGGTGATGGAGCCTTAATGCTTGGCTTTGCTGTGCATTGTAGTCATGGATAAAATACCAAAAGGCTCCCCAAGGTGATTCTCCATTTTTTTATAGAATCTCTCTCACCAACCGAGAAATCCTTGGTCGAAAGGTCTTATCAAGTCTTCCAAGGTGAGATTAGTTTGACCAGGTTCTTGGCTGTACCTCTCGATGACGTTTACTCGGAACTATTGTCTTATAGGACTCCCAAAAATGAGTGTAAGTAACAGCACATTGTCGGTAAACACTGGGTAAACTTGGCAAAAGTTTTTTAGCTGATTGGCGGCTCCTATATCCTAAATAGCCACCAATAAGTTCCCTTGTCTTTCTATCAATTACCAGCCAAATATAGACCTTTATCGTCTTAGAAAAAACAAAAGGACACATCTCATCACATTCTATGAGCAATTTACCTTTTGGTTTGTCCGAAACCTTGAGTTGACAGGGAACAGTCGACAGTTTATTGTTGACCTTTCGGCTTCGCTCAGGGTCAACGTCGAGGGAAGTCGAGACGTTGACATAATTTCGTAACCATGACCAACTTACCCCTGCTACTCTGGCAATTCCTCGTCAGGAAATTAGTTCGAGTAAGAGTTGATCGATTAATTGTTTGGTATCGGGATATCTGGTTTTATTAGTGGGATTGATCACAAACGGTTGACCACATTCTTCACAGTGAAGTTTGGATTTCCCATTATGAATATAACCGTTCTTGATAGTATGGTGAGAACCACAACTAGGACAAGTAAATACAGGCAAACTAGTGGGGGGATTTTGCTCCGTGCTAGGCTGATATTTGAGTAGGCCCTCCACGAGCCACAAAGAGATACTTATCAGAAAAGTCATGATCAAGGTAGAGGTTTAAGGACTGATTTGAGCCAATTATTTTTATTAATAAGTATTTTACACAGTTGATACCGAATAAGCAACATGGTAAGGTAAACACATCTTAACAACCCTTGACAAAATTAACCTCGTGTGAGTTGCTTGTCCAGAGAGCGATTCAGGCATATTTGAGTATAATTTCTCATCTCAACTGTTAAACAAAAATCGACTAAATGTTAAGAGTTCGTAACTATTTTGATTGATTGGTATCACTTGAAATGCCCACACGGATCACAAAATTGGCCGATTGTCAATAGCGTTTGATATGCGTTCCCCCCCCTCACCCACCCGAATTCGGGTGGGCAAGGGGGGGGGAGTAGGATGCCTGCCAGGACTATTGAAAATTGGTATTAGCTATTTCTTCGTGGACTGTAGCCACTATTTTCAGAGATTGCTGTAATGCGGATTTGTTGACATCCGTTTAGGTGGATTGACTGGCCAGAAATTGTCTTTGATAGTCTAAAAACTGGCCATGCCATTCCGCAAAACGCCGCTCCCCATCTTTGACTAAAAATTGGCGGTAGGCTTCCGAGGAAATCCAAGGCTTTGTTGGACGTTGTTGGTTTGTTGGGTGTTGTTGGGCAGAACGAGCTTGGTATTCAGCCGTTGATTGACGGCATTGGTTGTGATAATTTTGGTGCCATTCGCGATAGCGCCGTTCTCCATCCCGCACGAGGGCTTGGCGATAGGCTTCTGAAGATAGACTCATGGTGTTACTCCTTTTCAAATCCCTTGACGGCTTGGCCATAATTATAACACAATCCGTGAACTACCCAGTGCTGACCTCTCGTCAAGGTACGATACAGGCCTTTGCCCTCAGGGGCAAGGTTTTTTGGCTCTCTTAGGTTTGGTGGGTAAAATGTATTCTAAGATACAGTCTTGCTGGCGAGCTAGTGGAAAGAACCACAAAGACACAAAGGACACAAAGATTGATCGCTCTTATATAAGTTAAACTTATGACACAAAGAATAAGAGAGCCATTTTTTTGCTCTTGTGAGCCTGATTTGGCAAAGAAATGCCATATTTCTATTAGCACCGTTGTAAAAATCTCTGGAGAGTTGAGTTACTAATATGGTTAAAATTATCGGTCGTCAATCCCTGGGAAGGAAACCCGTTTACGATATTGGTGTGGAGAAAGATCATAATTTTTTGCTGGGCAACGGGTTAATTGCCTCCAATTGTTTTAATAAATCTCACTCCACTGCCTATGCTTACGTCACCTATCAAACTGCTTATTTAAAAGCTAATTATCCTGTGGAATATATGACAGCGTTACTAACTGCTAGTAGCGATAATCAGGATAAGGTGGAAAAGTATCGAGAAAACTGTCAGAAAATGAATATCGATGTCGAACCTCCCGACATCAATCGATCGCAAAAACATTTTACCCCGATTGGGCGCAAAATTCTCTTTGGTTTGTCCGCAGTTAGAAATCTGGGCGAAAATGCGATCGAGGCTATTTTAAAAGCCCGGGAAGCTGCGGGAGGAAAGTTTACTTCTTTAGGGGATTTTTGCGAGCGTGTTGATTTGCGAGTGATCAACAAAAGAGCTTTAGAAACGCTAATTTATTGTGGTGCTTTTGATAAAATTCAACCTAATCGCCATCAATTAATTGAAGATTTAGAATTAGTAGTTGCTTGGGCGCAAAAACGCACCAAAGAGAAAGAAAGTGGTCAAATGAATATTTTTGATATGCTAGGAGGGAGCATAGAAAATAAACAAGAATCCGAGTTTGAACAGTCTCCCAGTGCCACCGCAGTGGAAGATTTTTCCCTACAGGAAAAGTTAAAACTGGAAAAAGAACATTTAGGTTTTTATGTTTCCGAACATCCTTTAAAAGCTTTACAAAGAGCCGCTCAAGTCCTATCTCCTATCAATTTAGCTGACTTAGAAGAACACAAAACCAGAAAAAAAGTCAGTGCCATTGTCCTCTTAAATGCTGTCAAGAAAATTATGACCAAAAAGGGGACTCCCATGGCATTTTTAACCCTAGAAGATGCCTCGGGACAGTCGGAAGCGGTGGTTTTTTCCGATAGCTACGAACGTCTGCAAAAATTATTAGTGGAGGAAGCAACTTTAATGGTGTGGGGAAAAGTTGATCGCCGAGATGATCGGGTACAATTAATTATCGAAGATGCGGAACCGATCGAAACCATTAAAATGGTGATGGTTAATTTATCGATGCAAGATGTCGTCAACCAAAATCGTCAAAATCTTCTTAAAAGTATTCTGCAATCGGGAGACAAACAAAAGGCAAAAGTTCCCGTTATTGCCACCATTGGTGCGGGAACTCAGCGTCAATTTGTACGTTTAGGACAAAACTATTGGGTAGAGGATGACAATTCGGTGCTAGAGTCTCTAAAAGTTGCGGGTTTTCTGGCTAATTCTGCACCTCTGATTAATCATTAAATGCTAACTGGCAATTACCCAAGAGCCATGGCTGCGCCAAGATTGTTCCTGCAAAACCTTCTCGATTTCCTGTTTCGATAATAATTCTCTTTCGACCCACAAATCAAGACAAATATGGATTTTGATCACCTCTTTGACACTATTGCCACTCTTGTCCTCCATCATTCTCCTAGTGGGATGGAAACGGAAATCGATCGCTTTTTACTAGAACGCTTTCAAGAGTTAGGATTAGAAACATGGCAAGATCAAGCGGGAAATGTCATCGGCAAAATTAGAGGACGAGATTCGACCAAAAAAATTGCTATTACTGGTCATAAAGACGAAATTGGTGCTATTATCAAAGCAATTAATCCCGATGGTACTCTGCAAATTCGCCAACTTGGGGGAGCTTTTCCTTGGATTTACGGAGAGGGAGTGGTGGATATTATCGGTGATAAAGAAACCAAATCGGGGATTCTCTCCTTTGGTTCCCGTCATATTTCCCATCAATCCCCGCAAAAAGTGCAGCAGGAAAACACTCCCGTCACCTGGGAATCCGCATGGATAGAGACGAAATTGACTCCGGAAGAATTAGACGCTTGTGGGGTGCGCGTCGGTAGTCGAGTCGTGGTGGGAAAACACCGAAAACAACCCTTTCGACTAAAAGACTACATTGCCAGTTATACCCTCGATAATAAAGCTTCCGTGGCGATTCTTTTGGAATTAGCGGCCAGAGTAATTAACCCGGCAGTGGATATATATCTGGTTGCCTCAGCAAAGGAGGAGGTAGGAGCCTTAGGGGCCTTGTTTTTTACGGCAAATAACCGCTTAGATGCTTTAATTGCCTTAGAAATCTGTCCCCTCGCTCCTGAATATCCGATTAAGGATGGCAGCAGTCCTGTGTTATTGTCTCAGGATGGTTACGGTATCTATGATGAGCAATTAAATCAAGAATTAAGAATAGCGGCCGAAAAGGCCGGAATACCCCTGCAATTAGCTATTATTAGTGGTTTTGGTAGCGATGCCTCCATCGCCATGAAATTCGGTCATATAGCTAAGGCCGCTTGCTTAGGTTTTCCCACCCAAAACACCCACGGTTATGAAATCGCCCATTTAGGAGCCATAGCCAACTGCACTAGCATATTAGAAGTTTATTGTCAAGTAATTTAGCCATTTTTAGCAAAAAACCAGAGCATTAACAGAATAATAGCGATCGCCAGTCCGATAAAAACAGTATTTTTATGCTGCTCTAACTGCATGGGTGCGGGGGGTTCTTCTTTTTTCTGTTTATTTGTTCCCTTTTTAAATTGCGCTGTGCTATCGGGAAGTTTCTCTAAATCGGGAATCTTCGTCATCCACTCATCCGGGCGTTTGAGACGGGGAGCTTCGATAATATAAAGTAGACGCTTGGCCTGTTCGCGAATTTGATAGATAGGATGGGTAATAAGTTGCTTACAGATTTCACTGGCTTTCTCCCCCTCTCCCAACCCCTGATAGGCAGAAATTAACCAAATTTGTATCTCACCCCCTGCTCGGGATCCTAAGGAAATTAAGGCTAAAGCCGCATTTAATTGCTCGATACTAAGACGATATTGTCCACGCTCAAAGGCACTGATGCCAGCTTGATAAAGGTCTTGAAAAGAAAGATTTTCGGCCACGGAGTCAAGATCGAGATAAATGAAATTTTACATAAGTATAGCAACAGGTAAGAAGCAAAAGGAAACTTTCGGCTATCAGCCTTTTAGCTATCAGCTATCAGCCATCAGGCACCAGCTTTTTTCTCCCTGCTCCCAGCCTCCACGATTTAGGACTCATCGTTCGCCCATTTTTGGGGGCAAGATGGGGTCATCCGTTGCTTCTTTTTCTGCGATTGACCATCCCGTTATTCCTCCTAGGCTTCTTTGATGTTCACAGACCCATTTTTCTAGACAACAGATTTTATGATCTTCTTCACTTACTATATAAGTCAATAATAATACCCCTAGTTCCCCATAACTTAATCCTTGACGATTTCCATGAGGGGATGCTAGATTATTGTCTATGATTGACGCAATCCTCATTTGTTTTAGCCAATATATAATTACAGGGATATCATCTATTCTTTCTGACTGTGTTTGTGACGTAATTGAGCGACTCTTTGTTCGCCAACACTTGACTAGACAAAGATTTTAGCCTTTTTTGCACACCTTACCTCTTCAATTTAAGCGAACAGTGAGTTGAGAATCTCGGCAAAAATCTGCTACACTTTCTGCTAAACCTGTTAAAGCTGTACGGCATGAAAGAGAGGAACTATCTCTTACTAAATATACTAGCGATCTCTACCATAATAATTAGTCTAGTTTTAGGGATTTTACTTGACAAAAAAGCCGCCTTATTGGGAATTTTGGCAGTTCCCGCCATGGTTGCTTCTTTTATCCATCCCCGTCTGGGATTATTAGCCCTAATCATCTATCTTCCCCTGAGTAGTACCGTCACTTTTGCTGTGGCGAGAGTTTTTCAGATAAAAGGCAACTTCATTGGCGAAGAGCCATCCTATGCTCTCTACAAAATCGCCAAGGATGCCTTTTATTTCCCAGCTTTAGCGGCAATTTTAATTAAAACCAAAACTTTTAAGCAATTAATCCCCAAAATCAAGCCTTTTCTCATCACAGCTTTGATTTTACTTGCCAGCAGCTTGATAACTTTTCTTTCTATCAATCTACCCCAAGGAGCAATTGAAGTGGGAATTGTGGGATTAAAAACCCTCCTCGGTTATATTCCCCTAGTTCTCTGTGGCTACTATTTAATCAAGGAAAAACGGGATTTATTCGTGGTTAATCGGCTTTTAATCGCGATGATCTTAGTCTGTTGCTTTTTAGCTCTAATTCAATACTTCTTACTCGTCCAAGGCATCTGTCCCGATAGTGAATTCCTCAATCAACTAGAAGTTACTGCCCCGAAATCCGACACCCAATTTTATCCAGATATTAGCGAAAAAGCCAGCTTGAAAGCTCAATGTTTTGTTGGGGGTTCGGTGTTGTATAATCCCGATCGAGGCTTAATTCGTCTCCCCGGCACATTTTCCGATCCTTGGCAATGGGGTTGGTTTTTAGTATCTAGTAGCGTCATCAGTTACGCAGCCAGTTTTAGTGATCCGCAAAAAAGATGGCGCGTCGCTGGTTGGGTGGCAATGGTTTTAGTCTTCCTTGCGACTCTGGTTTCTGGACAAAGATTACCTTTATTGCTAGTACCTTTGTTTTATTTAGTTCTTTTTATTGCTACTAGCAAAAATAAACGAAAGTTACCATTAAAATTGGGAATCTTGGGGTTGCTTTCCCTGCTCGCGGTGACGTTAATTCCCTTTATTCGGGAAAGAGGACTAAATTTTATCGGTCGCTGGTTATATTCGTCTCCCATTGACTTTGTAGTCGATCAAATGCAGTGGGTCTTCAAATATGCACAGCTTTTTGGTCTTGGTTTAGGCACGGCCAGCAGTGGCGCTCGTCATATAGTGGGAGAAGAGGGGATAAGACTAATTGAAACCTACTACGCTAAACTCCTCTACGAAGTCGGTATCGTCGGTTTTATCGCTTTTATGGTACTGGTGACAATTCTCTGTATTTTCACCTTTAAAGCCTATTTAAAAGTAAAAAATGCTGCTTTAAAGCATTGGGGTCTCTGTATCTGGATTTTTATACTTTTTATTAGCTATAATCCCTACTATTATCCTCTCTCCGTCGATCCAGTTTCTGTTTACTATTGGTTATTCGCTGGAATATTGCTAAAACTGCCAGAAATCAGCGATAAATGGGAAGATGAGGCGATATTTCCCGAAAAAAAATGAAGTGGAGAATAAAGGAGATTTTTATCGATAATTACATTATCTCTCCACTGATAGGAGTTAACCGTAATGACAGCAGAAGCCGTTACCTATTCCCTCGAATCTGTCCTCAAGGAAATTAAAGATAGTATTCAAAGTGTTGATCGAAAGCTAGACACCTTCCAGAAAGATGTTGATCAAAGGAAATTAAAGATAGTATTCAAAGTGTTGATCGAAAGCTAGACACCTTCCAGAAAGATGTTGATCAAAAGCTAGATAATCTCGAAAAAGATTTCGATCAAAAGCTAGAAACCTTACACAAATTGGTGGTGGGTTAATAATTGGGGGTGGGCGAACGCGGTTCGCCCCTACAGATAAACAAAATTGAATTTTTTGATTAATTCGATATTGGTGGTGGGTTAATAATTGGGGGTGGGCGAACGCGGTTCGCCCCTACAGATAAACAAAATTGAATTTTTTGATTAATTCGATATTGGTGGTGGGCTAATTATTGGCTCTGGGCGAACGCGGTTCGCCCCTACTGTTTTATATTCTCACTTAAAACAACAAATCTAAATATAATTCTTGTGATTGTTGATCGATTGGCAGATAATCTCGATCATTTGGCCAGTTTTTGGGATTGTTAATAATATATTCTCGAACAACTGCTAGATACTTTTCATCTCGAAGAATTGATTCATAATAATTGCGTTGCCAGATAGGAGTATCTGTGTTCTGTCGAAGCAAATTAATTCGTTTAGTAACCGCCGATTTAAACCCCGCAATACATGACGATAAAGAATTCGGTTTCTGCTGTAGGGGCGCATCGCGTGCGCCCAAATCTAGGGGCGCATCGCGTGCGCCCAAATCTAGAGGCGCATCGCGTGCGCCCAAACTCTGATCGTCGCCAGAATAATCATTAATTATAACAATTCCATGAAAATGATTGGGCATAATAACCCATTCATCCAATTTAAAATTAGGTCGAATTTTGCAGGTTTTTAGCCATTCATCAGCGACAATTTTTCCTAATTGATTAAGGTATATTTGCCCATTTTTGATTTCTCCAAACCAGGATTGTTTTTGGTAGGTACAAATAGTGACAAAATATGCTCCGGGTTGGGAATAATCATAATTTCTGAGGCGAATAGAACGACGATGATGTTTTTCAGGATCAAAGGTCATATATATTCCCGCAATACTAACAAAACCTCTTATCAATTCCCATCATAAGCGATCGCAATTCACACCGACGTATTTTTCCTGAAACCCCCAAAAAACCCAACCCCCCCAAAACCCGTAGGGGCGCGTGCGCCCAACCCCCACCAAAAAACCCCAAAAAACCCAACCCCCCCAAAACCCGTAGGGGCGCACCGCGTGCGCCCAACCCCCACCAAAAAACCCCAAAAAAACCAAATCCCGTGATTAACCCGATTATTGCCGGTGGACGAACGCAGTTCGATAAACTCACTGACCACAGTTCGCCCCTACAAAATCGACCCGCCTAAGGGCGGGAAAGAAAAGAAAAAAGAAAAAATAGGAAATAAGGGTAAAAAGGGAAAAAAAGGGGAAAAGGGTTACAGAGTCCTCCCAGCACCGCACACCACCCGAAAACCGTTGTTGTTGCCGATGCCGCGGCGGTAGTAGTTGAAGCGGTAAGCGGAACGGCATTTATTCGGAAAGTAGTACCAAGAACCGCCCCGCAGAGGAGAACGATTATCATCCCCATTTTTTATCCAGGCACTGCCATCCGTCGGCGCACCGTCATAGTTATCGTGCCAAGTATCGGCGCACCATTCCCAGACATTGCCGTGCATATCGTAGAGTCCGAAGGCGTTTGGGGGAAACTGTCCCACGGGAGTCGTTTCTTCTCGATATTCTCCCTTCGCTTCCCCGGCGTAGGTTTCGCTGGCACGGTAGTTGGCCAATTCCCCCGTAATGGTTTCCCCAAAGTAGAATGGGGTAGTGGTTCCAGCACGACAAGCATATTCCCATTCCGCTTCACTCGGTAGTCGGTATTCCCTTCCGGTCAGCTTCGATAATCTTGCACAAAATTCGATCGCATCGTACCAGTTGACTTGTTCCACGGGACGGCGATCGCTATCGGGACGGTCTTTAAAATAGGCTGGGTTGAGATCAAGGTTGACCCTGAGCGGAGCCGAAGGGTCAACTTTTAAGTCGGTACGGGAGGCGATCGCTCTCCACTGTTCCTGGGTGATGGGATATTTACCTATAAAAAAGGGGGGGACGTTAACCTCATGTTGAGGACGTTCATCACCAAAACTATCTTTCTCGTCTTGCGGTGAACCCATCAGGAAAGTTCCCCCCGGGATGGCAAGCATTTCTAAGGTGATGCCGTTGCCCAAATCTTCGCTGAAATATTGGGACTGTTTCGACTCTTTTTTGATTTGCTCACCCTTCGCATTTACTCCCACGATCTGAAAGTTAAATACTGATAACAGTTGTTTTGGCTCTTCCGGTTCAGGATTGAATTGATGGGTAATTGCTCTTTCTAGTTGCTCAAATCCGTCTTCTTCCCAATAATCAAGCCGGTGAATATCTCGCAGATTCAACCCAACTTCTGCAAGTCGCAGATCAGGAATTTCGCATTCTTCTAACCTCATGGGGATAAAAAAAATTGTCCCCGGTAGCATCTCTCCCAAGGTATCAAGTGCAATCCTCAACTCCCGTTGGATATATCCCTGTTTATTAGCCGATTTCCCTGACAGACAGGCCAGAAAAATCTGACTAGCTTTAATCGCTTTCGGAATTTCATCTCGCCAAATTTGACCCGGAATCAGGTCTTTTTTATCCAACCAAGGTTTATATCCCGCTTGCTTAAGGCGGTTATACAGTGCCAAAACTGCTGGTTTGTCCTCACTGGCATGGGCCAAGAAAATTTGGATCTCTGACTTTTTCATAACTTTTTCTTATGACCACAAGTAGGGGAGAGCCAGATTAACTGGCTGAAAATCTCTAAATAAACCATTTAATTGATTATTACTCATTCTTAATTCTCCTGTCTCGGAGTCTCCTAACTACTGATTCCTCACCAACCAGGACAATTTGGGATTTTTACAGCAAGTCCACTTTCTCACTTTCCCCACCCGCGACCTTTTTCCGTTAGATTATAAATGGATACAAAACTTAACATTTTATCCAGAATCTACCGAGAGGGCAGACCGTGCGGCCAGATACCCTAGAAAATAACCAGCATTCAGCCGATAATTCGCTAGTTCCCGAAATTATCGCACTTAATCCTGAAATTGAGCCAGAGAAAACCGAATACTCGCCAAAACCGACAAAAACCAACTCTTGGCTATCGGGAGGAAAGGGTTTATTTATCGGTGTGGGATTGGGGGTTTTATTGACCCTAGGGGCGACTCGTTTCGCTAATCGACCCCAAACAGCCCAAAACCCCAATACTCAGCCCGTAGCGGCAAAAAATGAAGCACCAGCACAAACAGTAACCACCACTAGGGTAGAATCCACTCCCGTGGCCCGCACCCTGAAAGCGACTGGAAGCGTGGCAGCCGATGAATTAATCCCGATTCTTTCCCAAGCGACAGGACTACAAATCAAAGAAATCTTTGTCGATGAGGGTGATATCGTTAGCCAAGGTCAAATTCTCGCTCGTCTCGATGATACCGTCCTACAAGCGCAATTAACCCAAGCACAGGCAAATGTCGCCCAATCCCGGGCGCGTTTGGCAGAATTGCAAGCGGGGAGCCGTAAAGAGGAGATCGCTGGAGCTAAACAAACTATTCAACGCATAAAAGCCGAAATTAGTCAAGCTCGATCGGATTGGGATTTGGCTAAAAAACGGGTCCAGAGAAACCAAAGTTTAGAAGCGGAAGGAGCGATCGCCCGGGATCGTCTCGATGAAGTCCTCAACGAAGAAAGAAACAAAGCGGCGATCGTACAACAGACCCAATCTCGTTTAGGAGAAGCAGAGCAGCAACTGGCACAATTGCAAGCGGGCAATCGTCCTGAAGTGATCGCCCAAGCTACAGCCCAATTAGCGGAAGCTCAAAGCCGTTTAGCCATTGTTAACGCCCAATTAAACGAGACGCGCCTGATTTCTCCAGTTAGTGGCAAAATTGCCGAAAGAAATGGCCGCATCGGGGACACCACCAACGGTCAAAATGCTCTCTTTAAAATCATCGAAAATGGGCGTTTAGAGCTAAGATTGCGGGTTCCTGAGAATCAATTGCCCTTAATCCGCGTCGGAGCGCCCGTTACTATCACTTCCGATGCTAATAGCAGTTTAAAATTATCGGGACAGGTGCGGGAAATTAATCCCATCGTCGATGAGGCATCCCGTCAGGCAACGGTTAAAGTCGATTTAACCGACAATACAGGGTTAAAACCGGGGATGTTTTTACGAGGTGCGATCGTGACAAATATTAGCAATAGTTTAACCGTCCCCATGACCGCGGTTTTACCTCAAAAAGATAATCAAGCTCTAGTTTATTTAGTGGAACCTGATAACACTGTCACGGCCAAAACTGTGCAATTAGGTCAAATTATGCCCAATAACCGCGTGGAAATTCTCACCGGTTTACAAGCGGGCGATCGCATTGTGGTCAAAGGGGCAGCCTATCTCGGTGATGGCGACAAAATTACGGCAATCAGCGATCAGTAATCAGTAATCAGTGATCAGTAAACAGTAATCAGTAATCAGTGATCAGTGATCGGTGAAAAGACAGTAGCAAACTGCCATTTGATCAGGCTCACTTAATATATACTGCTCACTCAAAACTTAAAACTTAAAACTCAAATCTGATAACTGATAACTGATAACCGGTAACTGAAAACTCACATCTGGTAACTGATAACTTACCCACTGATAACTGATAACTGATAACTGATAACTGAAATTATGGCTTTTAATATTTCTAATTGGTCTATCAAAAATCCCATTCCGACGATCCTGATCTCCCTGGTTATGGCCCTAATGGGATACATTGCCTTTCTAGGATTAGGGATCGATCGCTCTCCTAATATTGACATTCCGGCCGTGATTATCACCGTTAATCAACCCGGCGCCGGTCCTGAGGAATTGGAAACCCAAGTCACCAAAAAAGTCGAGGATGCGGTGGCTGCTTTGGGTAATATCGATCAAATTACTTCTACCGTTAACGAAGGCAGCAGCACCACCACCGTTAACTTTATCCTCGGCACTAACAGCGATCGCGCTACAAATGATGTACGCAATGCCATAGCGCAAATTCGGCAGGATTTACCCCAAGATACTAATGATCCAATTGTCCAACGTTTAGAATTTGCCGGGGGTGCGGTGATGAACTACACCATCTCCTCCCCGAAAAGATCGATCGCCGAATTAAGTGATCTAGTTGATCGTCAAATTGGCCGCGCTTTAACGGGAGTGCCGGGGGTAGCACGAGTCGATCGCGTTGGGGGAGTCGATCGAGAAGTGCGTGTAGATTTAGATCCTGGCCGTCTGATCGCCTACGGTATCACGGCCACGGCAGTTAATGACCAAATTCGCAGTTTTAATATTAATTTACCCGGAGGGCGCTCGGAAATCGCCGGCAGTGAACAAACTGTCCGCACCCTCGGCAGCGCTGAAACGATCGAAGATTTAAGAAATTATCAAATCTCTTTACCTAACGGTGATAGCGTCCCCTTAAGCAATTTAGGGACAGTTAGCGATAGTTCCAGTGATCCTCGACAAATGGCCCTCTTAGATGGGCAGCCAGTGGTGGGTTTTTCGATTCTACGGGGGACTGGCAGCACCTTGGTGACGGTAGAAACAGCAGTGCGCCAAGAAATCGAGAATTTAAAGAAAAAACTCCCCGAAGATATTAAATTTCAATTAATTTTTACCCGTGCCGACTCAATTCGTGCTAGTTACGAAAGTCTTCTGAGCGATCTCCTGATTGGTTGTATGATGACGGTGATCACGGTGGGTCTATTTTTAGGCAATTGGCGCGCCACGATTATCACGGGTTTGGCCCTGCCTTTGTCCATTTTCCCGACTTTTTGGGTGATGCAGTCCCTGAATTATACCCTTAACGGCATGACCCTACTGGCGTTAGCTTTAGCTTTGGGTAATCTGGTGGATGATGCGGTGTGTATGGTGGAGGACATCGATCAACATTTAGCTATGGGTAAAAAACCCCTGCAAGCGGCCTTTGATGCCTCAAAAGAGATTGGATTAGCCGTTTTAGCCAGTGCAGCGGCAATTATGGCGGTATTCCTGCCGGTTGCTTTTATGGGCGGTGTGCCGGGGCAATTCTTTCAACCTTTCGGCGTTACGGTGGCGGTTTCTACCCTATTCTCCAGTTTGATCGCTGTCACCGTCACCCCGATGTTAAGTGCCTATATTTTACAGCCGAAAAAGCTGAAAACCGGTGATAGTAATCCCTCCTCGCGCCCCCGTTTTCGTCCCTACAAAAGTTTGTTAACTTGGGCTTTACGTCATCGAATCCTGACTTTATTGGCGGCTTTGGCCTTTTTTATCGGTAGTTTACAGTTAGTTCCCTTGATTCCAAAAGGGTTATTTAGTTCCGGGGATACTGGATTAAGTACCATAAGCCTAGAATTGCCTCCCGGTGCGACTTTGAATGATACTGTTGCCGTGGCCAATCAGGTGAATAGTTTACTGCAAAAAAATCCCGCCGTCGCTAATGTTTTGGCTATTCCGGGAGATTCGGGACGGGTAAACACGGGGTTAATATATGTTAATTTAGTTCCTAAGGAACAGCGATCGCTAACTCAACGGCAATTTGAGGAACAAACCCGTCGGGATTTCCAGAAGATACCGGGGGCAAGAGTGACTTTTCGGGCGCAGGGGGGAGCAGGAAGCACTAAGGATGTCGCTATTATTTTAAAAAGTGAAAATGGCGATATTTTAACCCAAACTGCCCAAAAATTAGAGCGAGAAATGCGGGCTTTACCCGGTTTTGTCGAGGTCAGTTCCGGGGTAAGTTTAGTTAAACCGGAGATTATTATTCAACCGGATCCTGTCCGGGCTGCTGATCAGGGAGTCTCGGTCAGAGCGATCGCCCGTACTGCATCTTTAGCTTTAATCGGCGATAATGAGTTTAATTTAGCTAAATTTAACCTTGCTGACCGACAAATTCCCATCCGGGTAAAAATTGCCAACGATGGACGCAGTGAGATAGAAACTCTGCAAAATTTGCGCGTTCCTAGCAGTAATGGGACGTTAGTACCGCTTAACTCGGTGGCGACAATTAGCTTAGGTAGTGGACCTGCGGAAATTCAACGCTTTAACCGTCAACGTCAGGTTAATATTGGAGCTAATTTAGAGGGAGTTTCTTTGGGAAGTGCGGTGACACAAATTCGCGCTTTACCAATCATGAAAAACCTACCCCCAGAGGTGACAGAAGAACCCTTTGGTGATGCTCGCATTATGCGCGATATCTTTGCTCGTTTTTTGGGGGCGTTAAGTTTAGCAATTATTTCTATCTATGGGATTCTGGTCTTGTTGTATAACAATTTTCTCTATCCCCTAGCGATTTTAACTTCCCTTCCTTTATCGATTGGGGGTACTTTAATCGCTCTTTTAATTACCCAAAAAGAGTTAGGTTTATACGCTTTAATTGGCATAGTTTTACTGATGGGGTTAGTCACTAAAAATGCGATTCTGTTAGTAGATTTTGCCCTGAGTGGCATTGAGTCAGGGAAACCGCAGTTTAAGGCGATGATTGATTCGGGAGTCTCTCGTTTACGACCAATTATTATGACCTCCGTTTCCACAGTTGCCGGGATGTTACCGATTGCTTTAGCTTTAGGTGCAGATGGGGAAATTCGCGCACCGATGGCGATTGCTGTTATTGGTGGTTTTACCACTTCCACCCTATTAACTTTGGTGGTTGTGCCGGTAATCTTTACTTACATCGATAGTTTTTACTATTGGTTGCGGGGATTATTTGTTAAACAAAAACCCACATCGATTTAGTAGTAGAATATCTCTCTGAAAGCTTGAGAAAAAACCCAGAGAAACTAACCCATGAATCCCTTGACAGTCACACATCAAACTCTATCCCTTCCCCCCATGGGCTGCGGTACTTGGGCCTGGGGAAATCGTCTTCTCTGGGGTTACGATGAGAGTATGGATAGCCAGTTACAAGCGGTTTTTAATCTCTGCGTCGAGCGGGGTGTCACCCTATTTGATACGGGAGACTCCTACGGCACAGGCAAACTCAACGGACAGAGTGAGAAGCTATTAGGACGCTTTACAGGGGAATATACCGGTTATAACGCTGATCATATCCGTATTGCCACCAAACTCGCCCCTTATCCTTGGCGTTTAACCCGTCATGCCATGGTGAAAGCTTGTCAAGCTTCGGCAACCAGACTAGGCCGCCCGGTGGATTTAGTGCAAATGCACTGGTCAACGGGCAATTATGCGCCATGGCAGGAGGGAGGATTATTAGACGGATTGGGGGATTGTCTGGAAAAGGGGTTAGTTAAAGGGGTTGGTTTATCTAATTTTGGACCGAAAAGATTGAAGTCTGCCTATCAAAAGTTTGCCAGTCGCGGCATTCCTATTACCAGTTTACAGGTACAGTATTCTCTCCTTTCTACCTATCCTCTCACTGACTTAGGATTAAAGGAACTATGTGATCAATTGGGCATTAAAATTATTGCCTATAGTCCCCTAGCTTTGGGGTTATTAACGGGGAAATATCGAGATAATAAAAACTTACCCCCTGGATTACGTCGCTTCCTTTTTGGTCAATTAATTCCCGCTATTTCGCCTCTGATAAATTGCCTAGAAGTTATTGCCCAAGCTAAAAATAAAACTATTAGCCAAGTTGCCTTAAATTGGTGTATCTGTAAGGGAACAATTCCCATCCCCGGAGCTAAAAATGTTCGACAAGCTGAGGATAATTTAGGCGCTTTAGGATGGAGTTTAGACAGTGGGGAAATAGCAGAATTAGATAAAATTGCCGCAGGTTTGGATAAAAAAATGGTGCAAAATATCTTTCAAACTAAGTAGGGTTGGCTGAAAAAGCTTGTTGGTGGGGTGTGGAACGAACCACAAAGACACAAAGGACACAAAGATTGATCGCTTATAAGTTAAACTGATCACACAAAGAATAAGAGGGACAATTTCCCCCCGATAAGTCCAAAGACCAGTACTTTTTGATGTCAAAAAAGCCTAAAGATATTATCCAACAAGGTTTCTAGATTTATTCAACAAACCCTATATAACCATTAAGATAACTGCTATAATTGAGTTCGCTCGAACAACAAGAGATAATAAAGATCTAAAAAGTTTTACAAATAAATATTTCACAATCTTGGTTACAGGTGTCAATGCTTAGGAGGTATAGATAGCATATAGCTAGGGTTTGTTCCAGTTAAGAGAAATAAATTGTTGAGGGGTCAATTGGTTATGTTCGGTTCTCTTACTTTGGGAATAATAACCCCAGTAAAAAACTTGTGAACAAGGCGGTTTTAACAATGACTCAACCTTATGAAATGCCCGATGAGCGGGAGGGTTCTACTATGGAATCGTCAACGAATAAAGATGTGATCGAATTTGATCCCAATGCGCCTTTGGGAAGCGAAAATCAAGCCTTAGAAGTAATGGAAGCCTCCGAGTCTATCGATACGATCGGTATCACTCAAGATTGGTTTTCAGCCCAAGAAGAATTAGAACAGCGCCTCGGAGGCAGTGAAACCTTTACCGCCTCCCTATCCGAGTCGATTGCGGACTATGACACCGGAGGGGAACGCATTCTCGGCACTGGCATCGGTTTTCGTAGCGTCGGTGGACTGCTTACCCCCGATGTGACTCTGAAAGTTTACGTCAGCGAAAAAGTGGCTGGGACAATTGCCGCTAGTGCTTTTGCCGCCGTACCCACCTCGATCGGGGGTATGCCTGTGGAAATAGAAGAAGTGGGCGAGATCGTCACCCAGTTATATAATCGTCGTTATGCGCGCCCAGTTCGTTGTGGTGTCTCCATCGGTCATCCGCAAGTAACCGCGGGGACTCTTGGCTGTCTGGTAGTGCTACGCAATAATAAGCTGTGCCTGTTGAGTAATAACC
Organism: Microcystis sp. 49638_E5; assembly: GCF_021300285.1. NCBI lineage: Bacteria > Bacillati > Cyanobacteriota > Cyanophyceae > Chroococcales > Microcystaceae > Microcystis > Microcystis sp. 49638_E5. The sequence goes on from NZ_JAJTDH010000008.1 coordinate 33,777, forward strand.
ACGTCATCGCCAATTCCAACAACGCCCGTATCGGCGATCCGATTATCCAGCCCGGACGGGTTGATGGTGGGGTTGTCCCCGGCGATCGAATCGCCCTCTTGGAAAATTTTGTCCGGGTCAACTGTCCGGGCCCTAACTTGGTAGATGCGGCCGTTGCTTGGACAGCTTTTAGTTTTGTCGATCCGCGTCATGTCAACTACACCCTCAATCCTACACCGATCGCCGCCCGCCTAGGTATGACGGTGAAGAAAAATGGTCGGACAACCCAAGCAACTATCGGCACGATTACCGATATTAACGTCAACATCTCCGTCGGCGGCTACTCCTGCGGTGCCGCCCAATTCCGCAATCAGATCGGCATCCGTGGCATCGGCGGCAATCCTTTTAGTCGCGGTGGGGACTCTGGTTCACTGATCGTGACGGCAAACAGCAATCAACCGGTCGCCCTCCTCTTTGCGGGACGAACAGACAACAGTATCACCTTTGCTAACCCGATCGGAGCCGTGATCTCGCAACTTTCCATTCAGAGATTTGTCAACAGTCGCTAATTCCCCCTCAAGTTTTCCTCTGGCCAATCTCCACACCTGATCGCCGAATCCTAGAGGCGATCGGGTGTTGTTTCAGCTAAAATTTATTTGTCGCCGACCATCGATTTAATAGAGGTAACACCAATGAAAAATTATACTCAGGAACAGTTGTTGGCTTTGCGTGACAGCCAAGAAGCTTGGTTGATGGCTCAACCCGGTGTAACTGGCACCGGAATCGGTCTAGATGCCAGAGGGCAGCTGGTGTTACGCATCTTCACCAAAGGCATTTCTGCCAGCACACGCCAGTCTATTGCCGGGCAACTCCCCCATGTTCCCCTTGACTGGGAAGAAGGAGATGTAATCGCTTATTAAAGCCAGCGAGTGCCTGATGGCAAAATAACAGCGATCTTCAACTGTCTTGAGAGACCAATTTTAAGCTAGGACGGGGTTGGATTGTTCCCCCGTAAGCGACGGCAGTGTGAGGAGATAGGACAAGATGAGGAGATACACCCAGGGAAATTCGATAGATTTCCCCAGCTTTATCCATTAATTGCTGTTTAACTGGCTCTTTCGGCAAATTGTGCCGCCAAGCTAGGGGAATCCCCCCGATACCGTTGTACAATCCCGCCCAAATTCCCGCTAAAGTGCTAGTTAATTGCCGTTGATAGGGACTAGAATTAGCGCGACGCACGCTCACGGCGAAATCCTCGCTCGTTTGCAGAAAGGTATAGAGAGAAGCTGCGATCGCAATTCCTAAAGGTGAGATATCTTTCGCCCAAGCCGATAAAATGGACTCTAAGGGATGATTTTGCCCTAAAGCTGACTGAATCTGCTCTAATAGCTTATTCTTGGGGTTAATAGTTAGTAATTGCCCCATTAACTGATTTAAAGGCCTTTTTCCCTGTAATAACAGACCCACTGCCTCTCCCCAAATTATCGCTTCTTGTCGGGTTAACTCGGAAATTAAGCCCTTTTTTAGCCAAAAATTTAATCTAGCTTGCCAACGTTCCCCATGGTCAGGCCAGGTTAAAATCTCCGGCAACAGCACAAATAATAACGCCGATTCCGACTGCTGCTTGGCTGCGATCGCAAGGGAAAAATCCTCCTGAGATTGCAGAGCTTGCAAAAGCAGGGTCGTCCTCGGTGTAGCCTCATAGTTAAAGGCTGGTATTAGGGGTTGATTATGCAAGGATTCCCCAATATATGCCCCGATTAACCCTCCCTGAAGGCGATCGAGGGGTGAAAAGACCTTTTGCATAAATTAGCTCAATTTGCCCGGTAGGTGACTTCCCCGACTTTGCCCGGTTGCCCTAGTTGTTTAGCATTGGCGTTATTAACAGCAACGTAAACCCCGCCGGCATTACCCGCTCTCACGGTTAATTCTCGGTTTGCTTGCCAAGTGCGATGGGTTCCCTGGGGCAGCACACCCTCAAATTCTGTCTTCCCATCCACCACCACCCGCAGCCAGCAGTCATCCTCCAGTTTTACCCCCACCACCAGCTGCTGATTATTACTGGTTTTGTTGGCTACCGGTTGAAGGGGATTGCTTTTCCGTTGGACAATTTGCTGTTGTGGCAAGGAAGGCGGCGGTAAGCGATTCGATTGCAGTACCGATTTTTGCAGGACGTGGGATAGGGTTTGTACGGAACCAATAACTAAGATTAAATAGAGAAAATAGAGATGAATCGGGCGAATTTGAAGACTTGGCAGCGATAAAGACGGTTTTGTTCCCCTAAAAAAGTTATTGACCTTGGTGGGAAAACGTCGGCTAATCGTCTCACCATCCAGGGACAGACTATCGGCAAATTGTTTGATTAACCAACGAATATAAATCGGTTCGGGCAATGCCTCCAAATCCCCCGCTTCCAACGCTTCTAGGCGATGGCGCGGGATTAGGGTTTTCTGGGCAATTTCCTCGAGAGAAAGGGACTGTTCTAGGCGATTTTTTTGCAAATAAACGCCGATTTCCAGTAATTTGGTTCGCTGTTTACGCTGGGGGTCGAGTTGTGATTGGAGAAGGCGAAACATATCGCTATTAGGGCTGACTTTCAGCTTAGTTAATCTGGTTCTTTAAATATTTCAGTTCATCAAGGGTTAAAAAACGGTAATCACCCAAGGGTAAGGGGGAATTATTACCAGAGTTTAGTTGAATACGACCGATGGCACTGCGATGAAGTTTCAGGACGCGATAGCCTAACTCTTCGGCTACAGAGCGAATCTGCCGATTTCTTCCCTCCACTAAAATAACTTCTAGTAGGGTTTTTTGGTCGGTTTGCTTGAGTATCTCAACCTGTGCGGGTAAGGTTTTTTTTCCCTCTAAGAGGATACCTTCTCGCCAACGCTGGAGAGCAAGTCTATCAATCGCACCATCTAGCCAAACCCGATAGGTTTTGGGCAAATGATAACGGGGATGGGTGAGGGTGAGGGTCAGTTGACCGTCGTTGGTGAGGAGTAAAGCCCCAGTGGTGTTGATGTCCAACCTGCCTACGGGATGTAACCCTGTCTCGCTGGCGAGGGAGTCGGGCAAAAGGTCGATTACCGTCGGCCGGTTTTGTGGATCCTTACAGGTAGAAACCACACCAATGGGTTTGTTGATCAGTATATACAATCTTTTGGGACGATTGGCCGGTTCAATTTTTTTTCCGTCTATCTCTAGGTGATCTTTTTCGGGGTCGGCTTTTTCTCCTAACTGCACGATTTTGCCATTCCGTCTCACCCGGCCGGCTACGATCATCTCCTCCGCCCTTCTTCGGGAGGCAATTCCCCACTGGGCAAGGATTTTCTGGACTCTCTCCGCCATTTTTTTTTAGTTTTTAACCCTTTCTATCTCCTATTATAGGCATCCTAAAAGGGTTTTTTCGCCCAAATAGTGAAGAAAAACCGAATATCTCCGGCTGCCTCTTTGATTTTTTTTCTTTGAAAACTTCTCAAAAAAAAGAGGAGTAATCCCTTGACTTGGGCGGCGGCTTCGGTTATACTTTTCTTATAATGGAAATCTGTGCGTTTTTTAGTGAACTCTGCCACTCCATTATATATAAAGTCTTATAAAAATATTATTGCAAAAAGCCGTGAAAAAAGCAAGCAAAATTTTGCCGACAATTGTTAAAAAAGTCGGGCTAATTTTTTTTACGGGGGGATATGACTTTAAACGGGTTATTTCTCGGTTATCCAAGCGGTTGAGAGAAGAAAGAGATCGGCAATTGATGGAAGTGCGATCTCCAATCTTGTAGGGTGCGTGTTTGCGGCGATAATCTCTGACAAAAAAACAAATTAATAATCCGCAACCCACGCAGCAACTTAATTATTAAATGGGTGCGTTAGCCAAAGCGTAACGCACCCTACGATTGATGTTTATGTTTGTGGCTAAATTGACAAAAGTGGCTCAAAATATAACCTTAACAAGATAAATCGGCCTATTCCTAGTTAAGCTGAGGTGAGGATAAGCCGAAACCCTAATTTTACCGTAGCTGGTTAGCTCTATTCTTTCGTGGAAGTCATGGCAAAATCTCCTTAGTCCGAACTAACTTAGCCTACAATTAAAATATTAGAAAGTTTAATCCGGGTTCCTTCTCGAACTAACAGACAGCATCAATGATTGACTGGACTCCCTATCTCAAATCAATCTCGGACTCGGAAAAGTACGCCCAATGGGAGACATTTTACACCCTCACGGACGTAGAGGGAAAAACACGCCCGTCGAAAACTGCACCTTTGCTAAGGGATTTGTGGGTACAGACGATTGAAAAAGAACCACAAAACCGACAAGAAAGACCAGAAAGACCAGAAAAAACCGAAAGATTCACGGTTTTAGATGGTTTACGCAAGTATGCAACTAATCACGTTCTTTTAAAAGGTCGTCCCGGTTCAGGAAAATCGACCGCTTTAGCCAGATTATTATTAGAAGAATCCGTAGAAGCCCAAAGCTTGCGCCTAAATCAACAAAATCAAGCTAAAATCATTCAAATTCCCATTCTCATCGAATTACGCTTGTATGAAACCTCAATTCTTGATTTAATTTTACAATTCCTGAAACGCCATAAATTAATTATTGATAGTAATACCCTAGAAAGTTGGCTGTTAGAAAATCAGAATTTTAGACCATTATTATTATTTGATGGTATCAATGAATTGCCCTCGGAAGCTGCGCGACAGAATTTAAAAAACTTTCGCCAGCAGTATGCAGAAATTTCGATGATTTTCACGACAAGGGATTTAGGCAGCGACGACTTAGATATTGAAAAAAAGCTGGAAATGCTTCCCCTGACTGAACCACAGATGCAGGATTTTGTCAAGGCCTATTTGCCTGAAAAAGGCGAAGAAATGCTTAAACAGTTGGGAAATCGTCTCAAGGAATTGGCAGAAACTCCTCTGCTTTTGTGGATGCTTTGTTCAGTTTTTGATGATAATCAGAACAAAATTCCTGCTAATTTAGGCTTAGTTTTCCAGATTTTTACAGGAATTTATGACAAGAAATTAAAAGCAGATGTTCCTACTTACCAAGAATCGCGGGATTGGTGGCGAGAATTGCTGCAAGTGTTAGCTTGGAAAATGACCCAAGGGGAGTCAAAAACTGAGATTCAGGTGGCTATTTCCCGAACAGAAGCAGAGGAAGAATTAAGCAAATTTATCAAAAATAAAGGATTCCCAGAATATTACAGTAAGCAGTGGTTAGAAGATTTATTGAAATATCATCTAATTCACCTAGAAGGTAATGATAAAATTGCTTTTCGCCACCAACTGATTCAAGAATATTACACGGCTGAGGAATTAAAGAAAAAGTTACCCCATCTCAGGGATGAGCAGTTACAGTGGGACTATTTGAATTATCTCAAATGGACGGAACCTATGGCGTTGCTGTTGGGGTTATTGGATAATGAAACCCAAGCAAAACGGGTGGTTAAATTAGGGTTAGAGATTGATTTAAAATTAGGAGCGAGGTTCGCAGGAGAAGTCAACTTTAAGTTTCAAAAGCAGACAGTGGGGTTAGTGCTTGGGTTGGATGTACCGAAACGGTTTAAGGTGGAGTTATTGGGATTAACAAAGTCTAATCAAGTTGTTAATGAGTTACTCAAGGCTTTAGAAGACTCTGATGAGGATGTTCGTGGGAACGCAGTCGAGGCTTTGGCTAATATTGGCTCAGAAACAGCCATTCCGGGATTACTCAAGGCTTTAGAAGACTCTCATGAGTATGTTCGTAGGAAGGCAGCCGAGGTTTTGGCTGAGATTGGCTCAGAAACAGCCATTGCGGGATTACTCAAGGCTTTAGAAGACTCTCATGAGTATGTTCGTGGGAAGGCAGCCTTCGCTTTGGGTAACATTGGCACAGAAACAGCCATTCCGGGATTACTCAAGGCTTTAGAAGACTCTGATAGGTATGTTCGTTGGAACGCATCCGAGGCTTTAGCTAAAATTGGCTCGGAAACAGCCATTGCGGGATTACTCAAGGCTTTAGAAGACTCTGATAGGTTTGTTCGTAGTAGGTATGTTCGTAGGAGAGCCGCCGCGGCTTTGGGTAAAATTGGCACAGAAACAGCCATTGCGGGATTAATCAAGGCTTTAGAACACTCTGATGGGGATGTTCGTTTCGAGGCAGCCTTCGCTTTGGGTAAGATTGGCTCAGAAACAGCTATTCCGGAGTTACTCAAGGCTTTAAAAGACTCTGATGGGGATTTTTTTCGTTGCAAGGCAGTCGAGGCTTTGGGTGAAATTGGCTCAGAAACAGCCATTCCGGGGTTACTCAAGGCTTTAGAAGACTCTGATGAGTATGTTCGTATGTCCGCAGCCGAGGCTTTGGGTAAGATTGGCTCAGAAACAGCGATTGCGTGGTTACTCAAGGCTTTAGAAGACTCTGATGAGTTTGTTCGTTTCCAGGCAGCCTTCGCTTTGGGTAAGATTGGCTCAGAAACAGCTATTCCGGAGTTACTCAAGGCTTTAGAAGACTATAATAATAAAGATGTTCGTAGTCACGCAGCCGCATCCTTGGGTGAAATTGGCACAGAAACAGCCATTCCGGGATTACTCAAGGCTTTAGAAGACTCTGATGATGATGTTCGTAGGAAGGCAGCCGAGGCTTTGGCTGAGATTGGCACAGAAACAGCCATTCCGGGGTTACTCAAGGCTTTAGAACACTCTAAGGAGTATGTTCGTGGGTACGCAGCCTTCGCTTTGGGTAATATTGGCACAGAAACAGCCATTCCGGAGTTACTCAAGGCTTTAAAAGACTCTTATTGGTCTGTTAGTTGGTACGCAGCCGAGGCTTTGGGTAATATTGGCACAGAAACAGCCATTGCAGGTTTACTCAAGGCTTTAGAAGACTCTGATGATGATGTTCGTAGGAACGCAGCCTTCGCTTTGGGTAATATTGCCACAGAAACAGCCATTCCGGGATTACTCAAGGCTTTAGAAGACTCTGATGATGATGTTCGTAGGAACGCAGCCTTCGCTTTGGGTAATATTGGCTCAGAAACAGCGATGACTGAACTTATCAAATGCCTGAAAAATCCTGATTTTGTCACATTAAATAATGGCGATACTCTCTCTCAAGCTAGAGAAGCACTAGACATAATTCAAAACAAACTTAAATACTATCACCCCCTCTCCCAACCCATGAATCAACAAGTTTACATCTCTTACAACTGGCAAGAAGACAGCAACGAAATGGCTAATCAACTCGTCCAAGCTTTTGACGCTAAAGGAATTGAGATTATTCGGGATAAAACCCACACCACCTATAAAGACTCCATCAAAAACTTTATGCGGCAAATTGGACAGGGGAAATGTGTCGTCGCCGTCATCAGCGATAGATACTTAAAATCAGAAAACTGTATGTTTGAATTAGTAGAAATTGCCAGAAATGGTGACTTTTATAAAAGAATATTCCCGATTATTTTACCAGATGCCAGAATTTATAAAGACTTCGAGCGCATAGACTACCTGAAATATTGGGAAGACGAAAAAGCAAAACTACAAGCAAAATACAAACAACTTGATTTAGTTAACACTAATAGTATCATGGCGACATTAAACTTGTATGATGAAATCAGGGGCAATATTGATAATCTAACCAACATTCTTAAAGATATGAATACTCTCAATATCGACTTACACCGGCAATCGGAATTTGCAGCTATGATTCAAAAAGTAGAAACTAAACTTGCAGAGGATAGTCAAAATATTTAACTAAATCCCAGAATGATTGTTTTAAAAGATAAAGCCTAAAGGTGCTATTGCTGACTATACCCAATTTGTTCTCTGTAACTCATTTGACCGATAACTGCTATAATCATTAGTTGATAACTGTTAATTGCTGACATGACTAAATATCTAAACATTACTGAAACAGGACAAAAGCTGGTTGAATGGTCTGAGCAAATGACTGACGAACCTATTATTATTACCAAAGAAGGTCAACCCATTATGGTTGCCCTGAATTACGCTCAAATTGAATCTTGGTTAGAAACTCTTGATATTTTACAAGACAAAGAGTTTGCCGAAATCCTATCTGAAGCAATTCAACAGGATCAATCAGGACAAAGAATTACTTGGGAAGATGCTAAAAAACAACTGGGTTGGTAATGGAATATCAAATACAATTAATTCCTCTTGCTTTAAGCTTTTTATCTAAAATTACCGATAAACGCATTCAGCAAGAAATTCGCAAACGGATTGAAAAGCTAAAAATTGAACCAGATAAACAAGGTAAAGCCCTTTCAGGTAAACTTAAAGGATATCGTAGCGTTAGGGCAGTTGGTCAAAGATATCGGATTGTCTATCGTGTTGAAGAAGCTCAAATTATTGTTATTGTTATTGGAGTTGGAATTCGTAAACAAGGTGATAAGAAAGATATTTATGCCCTTCTTGAAAAATTAATTAATAATGAATAAAATATGGGTTATGACAGAACTGCTAAATCAATAGGTTCTTGCTGAATCGTGAGATATACACCTATTACTTTTTCAGAGATAGCCAGTTTTGGAGAGGATAGTCAAAATATTCCTGCTTCTTCTGAAAAAAACGCATCCCTATCATCTATTACCTATGATTTAAGAGGAGCTACCATTGGCAATTTAGCTCATAATGTGCAAGGAAGCCAACAGAATTATCCCCAGCAACCTAATAACAATAACCCAGAGGAAAAATAACATGGTTCAGCAACTTAATAACACCCAAATCGCCATCAATACTTTATTGAATAAACTCAACGATTCTCTCCCCCAGATCCGCGCTAAAGCTGCCGAAGCTTTGGGCAAAATTGGCAATAGCAGCCTTGCTGACACCTTAGTATCCCATTTAATAGGAGAAAATGATCTTAATGTTCGCCTAAATCTGATTCGAGCTTTAGGAGAAATTGGCAATGAATCCGCAATTCCTTATCTAGCTTCCTACTTATCTGATACTAATCCCGATATTCGGATAATCACGGCGGAATCTCTCGGAAAAATTGGTAGTGAAAAAGCAATATCCTATCTCATTCAATCCCTACAAGATACGGAAGTAAAAGTTCGTGTCACAGCCACAATTGCTTTAGGTGAAATTGGACTAGAAGATGTTATTCCTGATCTAGTAAATGTTTGTTACGATGAAGATGATAGCGTTCGTTTCAGTGCTGTTGATGCCCTCGGTAAAATTGGCTCTCGTTATGCAGTAAACTGATATGAAATTGAGTACAGAATCCCTCGATTTAATTATCAGAACTCTTGCCAAAAGACTATTCACAGACAAGAATCCAAGTATTCGGATTAAAGCCGCTCAATCCTTATTTTGATCCCCCTAAATCCCTCTTTCTAAGGGGGACTTGAATTCGACGTATCGCTTTCATTCAGAGAAATGGTGTCAGTTTTGCCATTATGGATGCTATAATTATCATCAGTAATCTTCAATCTTTTAATCCTATGTCAGAAACTCCTAAATATGACCTTCGTGGAGCAAATATTGCTAACTTTGCCGATACGGTGCAAGGAGATCAAAAAGCAGTTCAACATAATTACGCCACACCCCAAAATTTAGCCGAAGCCGCTCAAGAAATCCAACAACTTATCAGCCAAATCACCCAAACTTATCCCACTAATACCGAAATTGAAAAACAAACTTTTGTCGCACAAGTTGACGCAGAAATCAAGAAAAATTCTCGTCTAAGAAGCATTTTAATCACGGGAGGAATTGAATTAATTAAAGTCCTCTGTCCTCCCCTCGGTATTCCCATTGAAATGGGTAAAAAATGGCTAGAAACTGATAATTTAAGTGAGTGAACCTAGAATATCAATCCTGTTAGTTAGAAACGATTAGATCGGAATCGCCGCTTACAATACAAGTCGCTTGACTATCGATCTCTGATCCTAAATACTGATTATCTTTATCATCTCTGCAAACCTTGATTTTCTCTAGAAGGTATCGATAATAATACTAAATCTGGTTATTAAAAACTGATTATTTATTCTCCCTTTTGCCTGTCCTCGTAAGTCACCTATGCTCAAGGGATTTAGTATCAGTTTACTGTTTACTGTTTACTGAACAATGAAAAAAACTCCCTGATTATCGCCGATGATACCAACGGGTAAATAATTTTTCTAACTCCACCCAAACGAATAACAAGGTACTAAATCCCAAACAGATTAATAATTCTTCTTTAGTCAAAAATTGAGTACCGAAAAAATCCCGCAGGGCAGGAACATAGATTAACATCAGTTGAAAAATTGTCGTCAGGGTTACTGCTACCCAGAGATAGGGATTAGTCAAAGGATTCATTTCTATGGTAAGATGATCGCTCGATCGCACGGAAATGGCATGACCCATCTGAGCTAAACAGAGAGTAGTAAAAACCATAGTTTTCCATGAACCAGTATTACCAAAAAGTGGATCCAAGCGCACAGCGATTAACATTTGAGTGATATTAATAATCGAAAAAATAATCCCAATTCTCACAATATAACTGCCCAAACCGCGAGCAAAAATACTTTCTTGGGGACTAAAAGGAGGGCGACGCATAATATTAGGAGAAGCTGGTTCCACTGCCAAAGCTAAAGCAGGTAAACCATCAGTAACTAAATTCATCCAGAGAATTTGTAGGGGAGTGAGAGGAGTAACTAAACCCAAAAGAGGCGAAGCGGCGATAGTAATCACTTCCCCGATATTACTGCCGAGAATATATTTAATAAAACTGCGAATATTGTTATAAACCACTCGCCCTTCTTCCGTGGCAGCGACGATGGTGGCAAAATTATCATCAAGGAGAATCATATCACTAGCCTCTTTGGTGACATCGGTGCCGGAGATTCCCATGGCAATGCCGATATCTGCTTGTTTCAGGGCCGGAGCATCATTCACCCCATCTCCGGTCATAGCAACAAATTTACCCTTTTTTTGCAAAGCGCGGACAATAGTTAATTTATGTTCGGGGGAGACACGGGCATAGATGTTAGTTTTGTCAATGATGTTTTCTAGCTGAATTGGTGATAATTTATCTAATTCTCGCCCTGAGATGACTAAAGCTCCCGCTTGGGCAATACCAAGACTTTTAGCCACCGCTAGAGCGGTTAATTGATGATCGCCGGTGATCATAATCGGACGGATTCCCGCTTCTCGACACCTAGCCACGGCGATTTGTACCTCTGGTCGCGGTGCGTCGATCATACCGACCATTCCTAACCAAATTAGCTCATCTTCGCTGATTTCAGTTGATTCTGGCGGATAAATTAGTGTTTTATAGGCTAATCCTAAGACTCGTAAACCCCTGTTAGCCATAGCATTGTTAGCGACTAAGACTTTTTCTTTTTGCCTATCCCCAAAAGGAAGACTTTCTAATCCCGATTGGTAGGAGAGACACTGTTCAAGGATTAATTCCGGGGAACCTTTGGTAAATAGTACGCGATTGACTCCTTGACAAATGACCGACATTCGCTTTCTTTGGGAAGAAAAAGGGATTTCAGCGATTCTAGGGAACTCTTGCTTGGTTAGGGATAAATTTAAGCCCGCTTTCGCCCCTAAAACTAATAAGGCTCCTTCCGTGGGATCGCCTAAAATGCTATCGTGACCGTTATCGAGGTCTAAACTGGCATCGTTGCAGAGGATACTGGCAATTAAAAGATGATGTAATTCTAGATCGGTTTTGGGATCGATCGCCCGTTGCTCGGAGTCTAAAAATTGTCCTTTTGGGCTATATCCTTCCCCAGTAACTAAAAAATTGCGATTAACTGTCTCTATCTCGCGTACAATCATTTTATTTTCCGTTAGCGTCCCAGTTTTGTCGGAACAGATCACATTAACGGAACCAAGGGTTTCTACTGCCGGCAGTTTGCGAATCAAGGCCTGACGTTTGACCATGCGTTGGGTACCTAGGGCGAGAGTTAGGGTGATAACTGCGGGTAATCCTTCGGGAACGACGGCTACTGCCATACTAAGGGAAACTTCGACTAATTCCTCTAGGGCCGACCAACCGGCATTGATCAGGCCGATGGTAATAGTCAGGGCCACTAGAATGAGAGAACCAGCAACAAGGACATTGCCCAAGTGAGTCATTCTTTTTTGGAGAGGAGTGGGTTCATTGCCGACTGTTGCTAACATTTGAGCGATTTTGCCTAATTCCGTTGTCATCCCCGTACTGGTAACGATGACCTTGGCCCGGCCTTGCAGTACCTCTGTTCCAGTAAAGACAAAATTTAAGCGATCGCCAAGGGGAGTATCCCTGTCTAAGGGGTCAATGGAGGCGGATTTATTAACACTATTTGCCTCTCCTGTCAAGGCCGATTCGCGAATTTGCAGGTTAAAAGCTTCGATAATTTGGCCGTCGGCGCTGATTTGGGTTCCCGCTTCAATCAGCATGATGTCCCCGGGGACGAGATTAACCGCATCTATTTCTGTGCGTTGACCCTCGCGAATAACATTAACTTGGGGAGAGGAAAGTTTTTTTAAAGCGGCCAGAGCTTTTTCGGCGCGACTTTCTTGCAGATAGCCGAGGATGCCATTGAGGATGACAATTGTTAAGATAGCGATCGTATCTTTGAAGGGAACACCAATTTTAGCCAGATGACCGCGCTGCAATTCCAGTAAATCCAGTCCTCCGGAAATTATGGCCACGGCAATTAAGAGGAGGAGCATAATATTGGTAAACTGATCTAGGAGAATTTGCCAATTACTGCGCCCTGGACGTTCTTTTAGTTCATTTTTGCCATAATATTTAATTCTTTGGGCGATTTGCTCCCTATTGAGGCCATTAACAGCCGAACTACCGAGGATAGATAGGGTTGTTTCCACCGGATAGGTATGCCAAGGTTGTTGCAAGTTAAGGCTAGAATGGGCAGAATAGTCGGCATTAGCGGCCATGGCAAGTGAAGATAGTTGATCTAAATAGATCTTAGCCGTTTCTTTCCCTGGTAACAGGAAAAAACAAATGTTTAAACTGGCTCTTCCTGCTCATAGACAGTCTTAACGAGTAATGTAGATAAGTAGCTGGTTATAATTAAATTGAAGATAGATCCCCCCTTAATCCCCCCTTGATAAGGGGGGTGCCGATCCCCCCTTAATCCCCCCTTGATAAGGGGGGTGCCGATCCCCCCTTAATCCCCCCTTGATAAGGGTGGTGTCTGAAAGTTTTTAACATCTACCTACTTAGTCAACAGCTTAGTAGGGCAAAGTAAACCAAAATTGTGAACCTTTTTCGTCATTATTCATAATGCCAATTTCCCCTCCGTGAGCATGGATAATTTGACGACATAGATATAAACCTAGTCCTAAACTAATCTGATTATTATTATTGCCTCGTTGATAGCGATCAAATAATTGTTTTCTCTGGGTTTCGCTAATTCCCACCCCATTATCGGCAATGCTACACCGGAGATAATTGCCCTCTAGTCTAGCCGAGAAAGTGATAATTATCCCCTGGGGATTGTGTTTAAGGGCATTGGCTAATAAATTCTCAAAAACTCGCCAGAGATGGTGAGCATCGGCATTAACTAAGGGTAAATCGGGGGAAAAATTATTAATTAAAGTTGCTTGATTTTCCTTTAATCTTAACTCCCATTCCTGACCGATCTGTTGACCAATTTCGTAGAGAGATAAAGGATTTAGTTCTAGGGAAACTCCCCAAAGATCATTTTGTCGGGTTTCGACAAGAGAATCAATTAAAGTTAATTGTCGATCGCAACTGTCGGCCATCTGTTGTAAAATCTTCCGGGATACTTCTTTAGTTTCTCCCTGAGAATTTTTAATTAAATTATTTAAGATCATTAACATCCCGATCACGGGATTGCGGAGATCGTGAGAGACAGCATGAAGATAAATTTCTAAAGTTTCCTCAGTTTTTTGACGTTCTTTAATTTCGTTTTGTAGTTGTTTTTTTTGACGGCAAATAGTTAATTGATTTTCAATGCGGGCCATGACTTCTTCCCCTTGAAAAGGTTTAGAAATATAATCAACACCTCCCACTTGAAAAGCTTTGACTTTATCGAAGACATCATCAAGAGCGCTGATAAAAATCACGGGAATTTCTCTGGTTTTTTCATCAGCTTTTAACTGTTCACAAACTTGATAACCATTGAGATCGGGCATATTAATATCAAGGAGAATCAGATCGGGAATTAGCGATCGCACTGTATTCAGGGCCATCTGTCCATTAATCGCTTTCCGTACCTGATATCCCTTCTCGGTGAGCATAATCGACAATAGCCGCACATTATTGGGCAAATCATCGACAATTAAGACACTAGGGCGCGGTGTGAGTTGAGTCATGCCTGTTATTTTATAACTCAAACTATTTAGTAAAAGTGTATAAAAAAACAGACGCGACACTCGCATCTGTTACAAAATTAACTATATTTTGAGGACAAGAACATCTAAGGACTTTCACCACCCACAGCGATACCAGTACCATAAATCTGAGCATTTGTCAAGTTAATTCTCTCCATTGATGCACCCGTCACATCAGCATCATAAATCACCGCGCTGGTGAAATTGACTCCATCGAGATCAGCTTGATTCAAACTGGCATTAGTCAGAAAAGCTGCGGTTAAATTTGCGCCTTCTAGGTTAGCATCGGTCAAATCTGCGCCCTCTAAGTTAGCTTCCTCCAGATTAGCTCCCTGTAAATTCGCTTTTCTCAAATCGGCACCGATTAGATGCGCCCCTCTTAAATCTGCACCACGGAGATCACAGCCCGGACATTCCCGCGTATTCAATAACTCTTGTACCTGTTGGGGATTTTCCGCACCGACGGGGTTAATCAGCAGTAAGGAGGCTAGGGAACCTAGAACAATCATTAAAGTCCTTTTCATCTTTTTCGCCTCCTCTTTCGTTTTCCTCTCTACTTTTAGGATAGGAAAAAAGCTGCTAACCAACTTCCCCCGATCGGGCTAATTCTCCTGTTATCTCACTTTTGCTTGCTTTTGCTAGTCGATCTCTCCTTTCATTACCGTTGCGATCGCTGCTCGGGCATTTTCCTTAAATTCCTTGACATCGACGCGACTTAATAACCAAACTGCTAGGATCATTCCCAGTGCTTGCACAAGGAAAACTAAGCCATAGGCTAAAACCGGGCTAGAAAAGACAACTTTACCGATATTTAAAATCGTACCGCCTAAAACCGTGGCTAATCCCCGGGCGATCGCTTGGGATAATCCCCAAGCGCCGATAAAAGTTCCTGCGGTTTCGGCTGCGGTTAAATCTAACATTAAACTGGTAGCCCCGGCGGTAATCATTCCCGAAGCTAAACCGAAAAAGAGCAAGCTTGATTTTAATAAACTTTGATTAGCAGAAAAGCCGGCAAAAATCAAGAGAATAAAACAAATTGTTGCAAAAATACAGCCATATTTAGTGGTTTTTTGTTTACCGATGCGGGGAATGAGCATAAATCCCGTGGCGGCAATACCAAAAAGGGTTCCGGTTCCCCAAAAAGCGTTTAATTGGGTGGTTTGGGCGATACACATCCCAAAAACCTCGCCCCCAAACGGTTCCATAATTGCATCCTGCATAAATAAACTCAAAGTCATCATCAGCAGAAAGGTGAAAAATAAACCGGTTTGCCGACTAGCGGTGAGAACCTGTAACGCATCTTTAAAGGTAATTTGATCCTCTCTTTGCACGAGAGTGGACCGACTACTAAAACGAGAATATTTTTTTTCTACGCCAAAAGTCGCTAAAATACAAAGACCAAAAACGATAGCGGGCATAATCGTGAACACGGGGTTAATTGTCGCCTGTAGTTGCGGAATATTGGCTATAGGGGCTGATTGAGTCGGATCATAGGTCAAAATATTTGTACCGCAGATATTGGGAGTATCCAGCAAACGAGAACTAACGATCGCCCCGACGACAATTCCCACCATCAGCATTGACCAAACTATAGCAACTAATTGCGATCGATTATCTTCATCGGACACATCCACCAAGAGGGCAGCAAAAGGGGTGGAACTGGCGCTTAAAGCGAGTCCGTAGAGGGCGAAAATTAAGGCTAAGAGGGCAATCCAAGCGTAGGAAATGGTATTCCATCCCGAAGTTTGAATACTAAGTCCCAATTGCCAGACTACCTGCAAAGCAATAAAAGCTAAAGCGGTAAAAACTGCCGCCCCAATCCAGACATAACCGCTGCGATGATGACCTAAAATAGTTTTACCGTCGGATCTTTGCCCAAACCAGATGCGTGCTGGACTAACAAACTGGTGCATAGCGATCGCAGCTGCGGCGAGAAAGGGTAAAACTTTTAACTCATCGATCATAATCCGATTGAGAACCCCCAAAGTCAGCAGAGACATAATACCTAGTCCCATCTGAAAGAGTCCTAAGCGAAACATGGTGAAAAGTCCCAGTTTTGGCAGGGGTTTTGGGGATGAGTGAGTAGAATGGGGAATATCGCTGGTAGCCATGGTTAAATCAATACAAAAAAAGCCAGTATTTAAAAATTTAACGCAGGACGAGCAGACATCTTCTGGGGATTTAATTTTCTATCTCCAATAACCAAGTGGTCAGATCTGTCAAGCTGGTAAAATCGAGCAGCGCTTCTCCTAAAGTTTCTAATTGTTCTAGAGATAGTTCTCGGATTTGTTGGCCTAAAGTCGACGATATTTCACCTAAACGACGGTTAAGTAGCCGTAGAATCAAAGAAACCGCTTCTTCTCGTCTTCCTTCCTCTCTTCCTTGTGCTTTTCCACTTTCCCGGATATCCTGATAAATAACTGATTCGCGCATAATTTCTTCCCTTAATAAGCTTCCGATGATTTCCTTACTTAATACTAACCCCGCCAGAATTGCTGTAGCGGCGGCTAAATTGCTTTTTTCAGTTCTACCCCCGATATTATCAATTTTTGCGGCTACTTGTCGTAGAATTTCCTATTGTATTATCCATTTTCTGAATTTATCCATATCATTATTGACTACTGCTTCAAATGCCACGTTAGCATCAATTATCGTCCTTGTAAAATAAGTATCTATCGGCTGTATTTCAGTATCACTCTCGGTTTTAAATAAATGTTTTCTGATTTCTAAAATAAGTCTTAAGCTGTATTCCTTATTTCTTTTTGAATAATATTCTAAAAGCTTACTTTTTGTGTTACTACTATGAACTAGCATATTTCTAATGCGATAGATATTATACACATCATTTTTGACATCGATTATTGCTTGTTTTATTTTATTCAAGCAAGTTGTGTGATCAATAAAACGACCACGAATCTCACTTATATATTTATCGAATTGACTATTTTTCTGCTCAAAATCATCAAAAATTAATTGAAAGTTTTCAACAAACTTACTTAGGTTCATCTCAATACATCCGTTATCTTTTTTACTAATAAAAAATATATTTAAAATTTCATCAGATACGGAGAATCTATCCCCTGGAAAGCCTTTTCTCGCTAAATTATCCGCAAAAGTAATTAGGAGATCAAAAAGATGGGATTTAATGGTAACAATAGCGAGCAATAATTGTAGGACTGAGATATTGTTCGCATTGTACCATTCTTCAAAAACAGGTTTATCAAATTCCCTCGGAAGCCTCACAGTAATTTTTTCCGATTTATTGATAAAAGGCTCAAGGGAATACCAAGAATATAGAAGCACGTCGGAACTTTGTACTGACTCAACAGATTTACGATATTGTTTAAAGGCATTTAACCATGTTTCAACGCTTTTATTAAGTGAGTTTTTAGAAGAAAGCCAATGACCAATTCTGTCAGTATAAATATTATTAGGACTATCAAATCCTTTATTCGATATATAAGAATGCTCAAAAAAAGCACCCTCACCTAGATCGTTACAGATAATGTAATTATTTGATATTATTTGTATTTCGTTGTTATTTGTCTTTTTCATGAGAGTATCCTTTTTTAGGAAGACATACACAGCCATCTCTACTGTTCTTATCGCTTGATCCGCTTGATCCTTCATTGAATAAAAATCATTTCCTTCTATGTCAACAGCAACATAATAAATACTCTCGGACATCACTTCAAATTCCTGTATTCTTTTTTCAAACTGAACAAGATCAGAACTTTCATCTCTGTATCTGTATCTGTCGTCTTGAATTGTTATTTTTCCATGAATTTTCGGAATATAAAAATAAACGTTACCTATTTTTAATGATTGAGAATTGGCTAGAGCAAAATTAGAAAGTTTAAAAATAACCTTATACTTTTTAGGTGGTTCGACATAAATTTTTTTCATCAGAAAAATCCTATCTTTAAGCCCCAAAGAGTCATAATATTGCTTGAGGGCAATTTTATAGTCTTCGTTTTCAGAATAAACTTCCTCGTTATATTTGGGTGATCCATATATGAGTCCACCGTATAAATACAATCCATCTGTACTTGTACTTATACGGTTCCAATGATCTTGAAACAAAGATAATTGTTTATGTAATAAATATTCTAGAGTTTTAACATAGTATCCTCGCTCAATAAACATTATTATAATAGTGTTAACGATAAATTTTAATTCCTCTCGATTCATTTCTTCTTTGAGGATTTCTGTAATAAGTAAATTAAGTAAACCTTCAAGACTTTCTACTGAAATTATCTCTCTTTGTATTATTTCAACAAAATATAATATGTCTTTTAATTCAAATTTTTTAGAATCTGATGCTGAATTTAAAGCTTCTAAAATAAATTTCAACTGAGTAGATATTGGTTTTGCCCATAAACTCTTAGCCGATGGCTCCCCAGCAGATTTTTTTGTGCCTTCTAAATATTGTTTAATCTGTGTAGTAAAATAATTTTTGGCAAATTGATTTTTTGAAAATATTTCTCGATTTTCTAAAATTTCTTCTTCTAAATCTGTTATGATCAAAATCAGGTGTTTGTTGTAATCATTGTCTTTTAATTCTTTAATTGCCTTACAGCTGTCTGTCCATATAAGTGTTACGACAATGAGGTTTTGACGAATAAACTCTGGAATATCTTCGATTTTAGAATCGCAAGCATCGCAATTGTGATCCATTTCTATTCTCTCAGTGAACTATAAATATAGTATAGCAGTTATCCTGCTGGTTTTACCCTCGTCAATCCCGCTATCGAATATCTTACCAACGAATACGGGACTTTCTATCGAGTTGAGGGGGAATTAATCGGCAGTAATCAAGTTCACCTATCCGTGCTAGTGGCGCATCGCGTGCGCCCAAAATATAATATGGATATTTCGACCAAATTGAGGTGCAGCCGTCGAGGTAGGTGTAGATAACAATAAAACTGAGCCTCAAGGAGACTCAGTTTCCAGTTTTTTAAGGACGGGAAATTAACGAATGTACTCTTTGAGGATACTATTACGGTTAGGGTGACGCAGTTTCCGCAGGGCCTTGGCTTCTATTTGACGAATGCGCTCGCGAGTGACGTTGAAAATCTGGCCGATTTCTTCGAGTGTTTTCATCCGGCCGTCATCTAAACCGTAGCGCAGCCGCAGCACATCGCGTTCGCGAGGACTAAGGGTATCGAGGACGTTTTCTAAATCCTCGCGTAATAAATTTTTAGAAACTTCATCTTCTGGGGTTTCCCCATCCGCTTCGATAAAGTCTCCTAAACGGGAATCTTCTTCTTTACCGATAGGAGTCTCCAGAGAAATCGGTAATTGGGCGGATTTGGCAATAAAACGGAGTTTTTCGATGGTCATCTCCATCTTGGTGGCGATTTCTTCCTCGGTGGGTTTGCGACGCATTTCCTGAGAAAGAATCTTGGTGGTTTTTTTGATCCGGGAGATGGTTTCGTAGAGGTGGACGGGAAGACGAATGGTGCGGGATTGATCGGCGATCGCACGGGTGATGGCTTGACGAATCCACCAAGTGGCATAGGTGGAGAATTTATAACCCTTTTCGTGGTCGAATTTTTCGGCGGCGCGGATCAAACCGAGGGAACCTTCTTGAATTAAATCTTGAAAGGAAAGACCGCGATTCATGTATTTCTTGGCGATCGAAACCACTAAACGCAGGTTCGATTGTACCATTTTTTCCTTAGCGCGACGACCATGGTACAATCGACGCTTAAAGGCCGATAAGTATTCCTTTGATTTCGCCAGCCATTCTTCTACCATGGGAGCCGTTAGCTCCGTCTTCCCTAAATAAGCCTTAATATCCGATAATTTCGGTTCTTTTTCCGATTTTTCGGCGATAATTCTTTCGATGCGCTCGAACAGGAAAACCTGTTTTCCCCATTCAGCATCGCTATAGAGGCAAAAATCTTCGCGAATGCGTTCTAATTTCAGTAGATCGGCGATTTTTCTCGCTAATTCGATCTCCTCCTCCGCTCTCAATAACCGAATCCTGCCAATCTCTTGCAGATAAATCCGAATCGAATCTTCCGTATAGGGTTTTTTTCTGGCCGCGTCGCGACGACGAGCGCTGGCAAGGCGGCGGTTTTTTTTGCCATCGTTGCTATCGCTGGTTTCTTCTAGCTCTAACTCGATATCCTCATCATCGAAGTCTTCGTCTAGGTCAATCAAATCTAAATCCAATTGCGGCTCGGTAAGGGTTAGTACATCGTGGGCCTGCGTCATGCCGTTTTCCTCTTGCTCCTTCTGTGCAAAACTAGAAGATCGAATCTCAATCTAGGTGATACTGAACGAATTTGTGTCTCAAATCCGAGACGGGGAAAGACTTTTCCGATTGTAGCTTTAATTACAACAAATGGGAGAAGATCTTTGCTTAAATTCTCTTGTGTCGATGCGATTTTAGCGACACGGAATGCTGTTTTAGCTCGGTCAACTCATAATCTGGCTCCTGCAAAAATTGGGTAAATGGCTGGAGGACTGGCATCCGATCGCCGGTTTGTCTGCGGTGTTGACCAGATAGCTAACAATCAAAGGAATTATTGGACGGGTTAACTGTTCCCAATGGCAAGGGGAACATAATCCCTATTGGCCCTTGGCTAATTCCTTTAGTCTTTAGCTATTGTATTTAATTTGATCGGATTCTTACGGATAAATTTCATCCCTCATTGCTTTTACGCGAATCTGTTTTTGGTACATTAGCACCATGATTAATCAGAGCGCAAGCTCATAATATTAACTTAGCAACATTTTAGAAATTTGCGAGACAAATTTAAGATTTTCTCCAACAGCACCATGGGAATTATGAATTATGAAGTGGGGTGGTCACTGCGTGCGCGTTGCGGGGGGAAGTGGGGAAGTGGGGTGATGGGGTAGTGGGGGAATTTCAAGTAACACCCTAACACCCTAACACCCTAACACCCTATCTAGACTTGTAGCATTTCGGGGGTTTTTTCCTTCTGCTGCAGTGCGACATGGAGACGGTTTAAGGCACTGACGTAGGCGCGAGCGGAGGCGACAATAATATCGGTATCGGCCGCGCGAGCAGAGTAGGTGCGTCCTTCGTAACGGAGACGGATAGTCACTTCTCCTAAAGCATCGATTCCCTCGGTCACTTCCCGCACCGAGAAAGAGATTAATTCGTTAGGAATCTGCACCACTCGATCGATCGCTTTGCAGAGAGCATCCACTGGCCCTGTACCAATGGCCGCATCGGATAACTCGCTACCGTCGGGAGTGCGAATTGTTACCGTGGCCGTGGGTCTGGCACTATTTCCACAGGACACTTGTACTAATTCAAGGCGGAAGTGATCGGGAACCGTATCGATTTCATCGTTAACAATCGCTTCTAGATCGCGATCGGTGATTTCCTTTTTGCGATCAGCCATTTCCTTAAACTGGATGAAAGCGTTATTAAGTTCCGTTTCCGAAAGCTCAAAACCCAATTCCTGTAAACGAGAGCGAAAAGCGTTGCGGCCAGAGAGTTTACCGAGGACGATCTGATTATGGGTCAAACCGATCGATTCTGCGTCCATAATCTCATAGGTGAGTTTATGTTTTAACACCCCGTCCTGATGGATTCCCGACTCGTGTGCGAAAGCGTTAGCACCGACGATCGCCTTATTCGGTTGCACGATCATGCCGGTAAGATTAGAAACTAGGCGAGAAGTGCGATAGATTTCCTTGGTGTTGATCTTGGTTAAAGGTTCCGTGGACTCTGCTGGACGACCGAGGAAAGGATTAAAATAGGAGCGCCGGACATGAAGGGCCATCACCAATTCTTCTAGGGAAGCATTACCGGCACGCTCACCGATACCATTAATAGTACATTCCAACTGTCGAGCGCCATTTTTAACTGCTTCGAGGAAATTAGCCACCGCTAACCCTAGATCGTCGTGACCATGGACGGAGATAATCGCTTGGTCGATATTGGGGACATTTTCCTTAATTCCCCGGATTAAAGCCCCAAATTCGCTAGGGGTGGTATAACCGACGGTATCGGGAATATTAACGGTGGTGGCTCCTGCGGCGATCGCTCTTTCGAGGACTTGGTAGAGGAATTCCGGATCGCTGCGGCCGGCATCTTCGGGGGAAAATTCCACATCATTAAGAAAGGATTTGGCATAGGCCACCATTTCCGGCACAATCTCAAGAACTTCCTGACGAGTCTTCTTAAGTTTGTATTGGAGGTGTATATCAGATGTGGCTAGGAAGGTGTGAATTCTGGGCTTGGCGGCGGGTCTGAGCGCATCGGCGGCAGATTTGATATCTTTTTGGGTAGTGCGGGCTAATCCGCAAATAATCGGGCTATCAGCTTCGCCGCCGACGCTGGCGGCAATTTTCTGCACCGCATCAAAGTCTCCCGGACTAGCGTGGGGAAAACCTGCTTCAATGACATCAACTCCCAGTCGTGCCAGTGCGCGTGCTATGGTTAGCTTCTCATCCACATTTAAAGCGGCACCCGGGGACTGTTCCCCATCTCGAAGGGTGGTATCGAAGATAATCACACGGTCTGGACTGGTATTCATAGTTTTTTTGTACCGTTAACGAACTTGGGAGTTGTTCCTCTGATTATAGCAGCCGAGGCCGAGGGGGTTATAAGGAAAATTGCCCTGAGAATTTCTCGACCTGCTCGCGCTTTTCCGGCTTGCCCTTTTTTTGGCTACCATAGAGGATATGGATAAATTGGCGAGGGAGTTAAAAATGTTTGGCAAACCAGGGAAGGAACCGAACCCACCGGAGGTAAAAGACCTACAGGAGGTGATGTTTTCGATTAAGCAAAATCTCGAACCAGATCAGGATAAAACCGATATTAATCTTGTTGAGACTCCTACTCCAGAGGTGGTTACTGTAGTTGAAAATATTAGTAAAATTCTCTCTCCCTATTTTATCGTTTTGGTGGGTTTATTTCTCTATGATCGGAATAGTTTTATCGGTTTTTTGTTAGTCTTTACGGGAGTTTTAGCGATTTTTGGGGTTTCTCTCAAGGATATTAATAAACTCGTTGAAGAAGGGAAAAAGTTTTTCCAATCTAAGTAGTTTTCTCCTCTGGATATGGTGATAACTGATAACTGATAACTGATATAAGATTATGTCTTTAGTTGCATCTTTACTCGATCGAGTATCTCCTCAGAGTTTACAACAATTGCGAGCCAGTGATCGAGCTTGGCAAGCTTTGCGTTTAGAAAATCCGCTTATTCCCACGGTAATTAATCAAAGTCAAGAATCTTTAGGAGATACGGATTTTGATCTAGTTATTGCCGGGGGAACTTTGGGAATTTTCATCGGGGCTGCTTTACAAACCAGGGGCTGGCGTGTGGCATTATTAGAAAGAGGTATTCTGCGCGGTCGTGAGCAGGAGTGGAATATTTCCCGTTTAGAATTAAGCAGTTTTTTAGAGTTAGATTTATTGACCGAAGCTGAATTAAATCAAGCGATAGCGACAGAATATAATCCTGCTAGGGTGGGATTTTATCAAGGTTATGAGCTTTGGGTCAGAGATATTTTAAATATCGGTGTTAATCCGGTTTATTTGCTAGAGACTTTAAAAACTAAGTTTTTAGAAGCGGGAGGGAAGTTATTAGAAAATTCGGGGTTTAGTGGGGGGATTATTCATCCCGATGGAGTAATGGTTAAAACGGGAGAAATGACTTTAAAAACCCGTTTATTAATCGATGCCATGGGTCATTTTTCAGCAATTGCAAAACAGGCAAGAAAAGGAGAAAAACCCGATGGAGTTTGTTTAGTGGTGGGTAGTTGCGGTCAGGGTTTTCCCAGTAATGAAACTGGTGATTTGATTTATTCTTTTACCCCAATCTTGCACCAATGTCAATACTTTTGGGAAGCATTTCCCGCTAGGGATGGTCGGACAACTTATTTATTTACCTATCTTGATACCCATCCCGATCGCTTTAGTTTAGAATTTTTGATGGAGGAGTATTTAAGATTACTGCCGGAGTATCAAAAGGTAGATTTAGAAGCGGTAAAATTTCAGCGTTTTCTAGCGGGTTTTTTCCCGGCCTATCGTCAAAGTCCTTTAAAAATGCCTTGGTCAAGAATTCTAGCAGTGGGAGATAGTAGCGGTAGTCAATCTCCGGTCAGTTTTGGTGGTTTTGGGGCAATGGTTAGGCATTTAAAAAGGCTAACTTTTGCCATCGAGGAAGCTTTACAAATCGATGCTTTAAACCGAGAAGATTTAGCCCTTTTACAACCCTATCAACCCAATATATCGGTAACGTGGCTATTTCAAAAAACTATGAGTGTTGCCATGTCTGCTAACCCTAATCCCAATCAAATTAATGACTTAATGAGTGGAGTTTTTCGGGTAATGGATAAGTTGGGAGATGAGGTCTTAAAACCGTTTTTACAGGATGTGGTGCAGTTTTCTTCCCTCTCAAAAACTTTGCCTTTGGTTAATCCTCAATTAGTTTTACCGATGATTCCACAAGTGGGTATCAGTCCTTTTATCGATTGGACGGGACATTATTTGAATTTAGCTTTGTATAGTGGTTTATATCCCTTGGCAGCCACCTTAAAACCTGTTTTAGAAAAGTTACCCGACAAGCAAAAATATCTTTATCATCGTTATTTGGATAGTTGGAAATATGGCTCTGGGGGAGATTTTATCAGTAATCAGTGATCAGTAAACAGTGATCAGTGAACTGATTACTGATAGGGTGCATCTCTTATTGGTGACATTCTCTCACATATTGGTGAGCAGCAGAAGTTATTCCAAGAGGGCGAATGCAATTCGCCCCTACAATAATATTATCGCGTCAATGGTAGGGGCGCACTGCGTGCGCCCAAATGTAATATAGATATTTCTACAAAATTGAGATGCACCCCATCTGATAACTGATAACTGATTTAATCTTTATCTTGAAAAAATTGTTGATCGAGATAATTAACTTTAGCATAGGGTTCTAAAGCGGAGAGAATTTGTCGGCCATAACTGCGGGCATTGACACGATTATCGAGGACAGCCACACAACCTTGACACTCCCGGAGAGACTGGACAGATTGCTGAATTTCCCTTACTGCTGTGGGTAAAAGATAGGCACGAAACCAGTCGAGATGTTGTCGTTTATAGTAGGCAATTTTGCCAGCAACGAGAGGATTTTCGGGGGAGGGTAAGGGTAAAGTAGCGATAATTAATAAACTGGGAGTCGGAAATTTTTCTTGATGGGTTTGCCAGAATTGCCAACCACAAACGAGAATAGTATTACTATTAATCTCAGTTTTTTCCACTTGCACTCGCGAACCGTAATCGGCTGCCATTTGGGTGGCAATTTGTGCCTTGAGGGGAACATCTTCAATCAGGATTACTATCGGTTGTTCACTGGTATGATTAGCACTAACTAATTCCCGCACTTGCTTTAATAACATCGGTTGAAATTCGGGGGTATTGGGGGCGCTGATGCGATCGGGTAGATATAAATGAATATATTCACTTTCGCGATCGGCTGCAAACTTTAAAGTTAAAATTTCTCCGATACCCTGATTTTGACGGTATAAATTAGCGGATTTTTCGCTATCTAAAAAACTGCCGATTAAAACAAAGGGTTGCTGCTGCCAAATCGGTTTGAAAAAACTAGCCACCTCCAAAGGACTGATTTTTAGGGTAAATTCTTCTCGATCTCGATCTACTGATGTCCAGAGGAGATAATTATGCTCGGGGATTTTTGCCGCTAAAAGTTGCCAAGCAGAATTAGTGACTAAGTCTTGATCCAAGCGTTGCAGGAGAGCAATTATATATTCTTTTTCCTTGGCATCAATAAGATAGCAATTATAGGGATTAATTGGATGACCAAGAATACTTTGGCTAAGTTGTGCTTTAATTAAGTCTATAACCTCTTTATGCTGGGGATATGCTGACCCTAAAGCGAACCATTGTTCGGGAGTAATGGTGACGGTGAGATAATCTACTAGACAAGTTTCTAAATCTTCGGCCCGATCGATTATTGTGGGGATATTCTGGGGAAAATGACCGAGATTGCCCAATTTATCCTCTAACCATTGTTGGGGTGTGGTGAGGAGTAAACCGGTAAAATTAGCGGGAAAGCGATCGCTTTTGAGGATATCTCGCTGAGTTTGTAACCATGCTTGCAGATGGGGGATTTCCACTTCTAACAGTAGGTTTAGTTCTGACTCTGGGGCAACAATCAGAACAGGTGTATCACCCAAAAGAGCCGGGGTGAGATAACTGAGACAATAACGGGATAGAGTAGTTCCAGTTTGTATGAGAGAGGAACGTTTTAAGCGTAAAGCTCTAGCCACCAGTCGCCCCATAGTGAGATGATGAGACCAGTAAAAGCGTCCTTGTTCGCGTAAAAAAGCGCGTAGGGAAGAATGAACCGCTGCTTCTAATAAAACCATCTCATCTCAGTTATTGGTTATCAGTGATCGGTTATCAGTGGGAAGGGAGAGGTTTACAAGTGATCTTTCATCAGTCAAACCTACTCCCACGAGTTGACCGTGGATATTTTAAGTTTATGCTGTTGCATCTGCTTTTTACTTGCGACTTGGTGTGAGATGATCTAGAAATGTCTATTTTATGAGAAGGATAAAGAAAAGTAATGGCAGAAATTCAGTTTTCCAGGGGGTTAAAAGAACCGATTGTTCCCGATATCCGCTTAAGTCGCACTAAAACGGGAGAGAAGGGATCGGCAAAATTTTATTTTGATCAACCGACTATCCTCGGAGATCAACAAACCGAGGAAATCACGGGGATGTATCTCGTCGATGAGGAAGGGGAAATCGTCACCAGGGAAGTAAAAGGCAAATTCATCAACGGTAAACCTACGGCGATCGAAGCTACGGTTATTTTTAATTCTCCCGCAGAGTGGGATCGTTTTATGCGTTTTATGGAGCGTTACGGCAGCGAAAACGGTCTAGAATTTACTAAATCCTCCTGATTTTGCCCTTAGCTTCCAGCAATCTGTCAAAAAACCCGCATTCAGGATAGATGCGGGTAGAAGTGAAAAATCAGAGGAAAAACCTATTTAACTCCCAACAATTCCACATCGAAAAGTAAAGTCGCGTTGGGAGGAATTACCCCACCGGCACCCCGCGCACCATAACCCAATTCTGGGGGGATAATTAAGGTACGCTGTCCACCGACTTTCATCGATGCGACTCCTTCATCCCATCCTTTGATCACTTGACCCACTCCAATGGTAAAGGTAAAAGGTTGATTGCGATCCTTGGAACTATCGAATTTTTTGCCGTCTGTGAGGGTTCCCGTGTAGTGAACAGTCACTTTTTGACCTTTTTGGGGACTTTCTCCAGTTCCTTCCACGATATCGATGTATTTTAGTCCCGAATCGGTGGTAACTGCTTGATCTAAATCCATGGAGATGATTTCCTTATTAATAGTTTGAGTGATAGCGGGTGGATCTATTTCTGCGGCGATCGCATTGGTTTTTTCCCCTCCACCAAAGAGGGAAGCAACGATTAAAAATAAGCCACAAACCGCAATAATAGCAAAACTGAGCAAGATTTCGCGCATTGATTTCATAGTTCCCTAACGCCAGAGTTTATTCTCTAAGTCTCTCACCTGCCGTTCTAATCTATCAATCCTTCCCCGCAGTTCGTCCATTTCCGATTGTCGGGGAACCCCTAAATCCCGCAAGATCTGGCGAATATAGCGTTCTAAGTTATTCTCGAAGTTTCCCTGTTCGGACTTCATCTGTGTCATCAGATCATCGACAAAGTTTTTAGCCTGATCGGAATTGATTTTACCGTCTTTTACTAATTCATCGCTCACTTCTTTGATCTTTTCTGCCACCATGGAAGTAGTGCCAATACCCATCAGCAGCAATTGTTTAATCCAGTCGCTATTATCCATTGTTTTCACACTTTTCAAGGAGACGGGGATAAAAATATCCCTATTCCATTATGGACTTTTGCGGCGGTAACGGCAGAGCGATCGAGCAGATAACCCCCTAAGGTTATTCCAGTGGAACTACCCCCATCTAGGTTTAAACCGTCTGTTGCCGCCATTAACAGCAAAATTCGAGCTAATTCGCCTAAAGTTGCCCCCCTTCCCCCGACGCGATTATGGATAGCAACTAGCAGAATTTTTCCTTCTCGGCTAACTGCGATCGCACTGCGAGAAGCTTGTTGATTTTGGAATGCCGGACTAAATTTTTCGGCATTTCCATCCAAAACTATGCGCCCATTCTGCAATAATAGGGGGCCAGCACCTAAAATCTGAGGATAATTGGCAAAATCCCTCGGTAGGGTGACGCTATCGAGGTTGACTGTCTCACCAATATTTAAATTAATATCTGTCTTTCGGCAGATGACTAAATAGCCATTTTCTGGTATTTCTATACTATCCTGTGGCAAAAGATTATTTAATTTCTCCGTCACGCGATCGCCTTGGACGACTAACCCAGTTTCCCGCTCGGTGAGGGGATGATAATTACTTCCCCAATCGCGAGTATAACGACTGCAGCCGGCTGCCACAAAGGCACTATTTAACTGGGTTAGGGGAAAACGTTGTCCGGTGGCAGTAATGAGAGTTTCCTCTAAACTCAGGCGATCGATCCTGATTTTACCACGATTATCCCATGCGATCGCTCCTCGGTTTAAAATTGGTCCAGATAACCATTTGCCATCCACACGAATTGCTCCCAAAGGTAACTGATTATTACGATTAAAAAAGCCGCCATTAATCATCGCTACTGCGTTACTTTCGCTATTAATCGTGATCAGGGGATTAGTGCCGCGCATTGAGGTGGAATTAGCGGTAATTGGTTTAATAGTTATCTGAGGATTTCTAGGATCGATTTCTAACCAAGTCACGGGAAACCAATCTTTGTCTAACTGGATATATTTTTGATTCCAGATTAACCCTGGTTGCCAAACAATGCGCTTTTCATCCATAGCATCGGGACGAGAATCAATGATAATTCGGGGAGGATTATCCACACTGCTGATCTGTAATCCGTAGGCAGTGGGAAGGTTAATTTTTAAACGACTGATCACCCCATTATTTTCTAAGGAAGTGATCTGAGTGGCTAAGTTATTATTAGAGTTACCTAGATCATCTTCATCGTTATTTTGATTACTGTTGCTGATATTTTGGGGTTGAAACCTAGAGACGAGCGATTGCTGGGCATTTCCTTCTAGGGTAATCACTGCTTGATTTTTTGCCTGACTAACTTGCCAAAAGGTCGGGCGATCAAGTTGAATAATAATCCTTTGTACTGCTCCATAATTTTCTAGCTGAATATCTTGAATCTGGGGAGCAGGAAAGTTAATAGTTAAACTATCACCATTAATAGTGGTTGTTGCCCCCATTTTTAGTAAAATATCCGTAACATCCAGCCAGCGATCGGAATCGAGCAAATTAGCTGATAAAGTTTGTAAATTAAACCAGCTTATCGGTTGCTTTTTTGGATCATTTGTGCTAAGAAAATCCATGCCAAATAATTGTCTTGCTCCCGTGTCACCCATGGCGATTCTGGTACTATTTGCTGTTGTCCACTGTCGCCAAGAAACGGGCAAAGAACGACCATTAAGAATAATTTTTTTTCCCTGTTGCTGGGTTGATAAATCCCTAGCAGCTAAAGTTATTGGTGATCTGTGATCGGCTAAAGATATAGCTGGACTGCCAAGAATTATCAAGGAAGTTACCGTTAAACAGATAGATGATAAATTCAGATAATTTAACTTCATAAATATCTCCCTAAATCACCTTGTTTAAGGGGAAATTTGAGGATTTATATCCTTGGCAAGAGAGGCTAGAAGGGACTATATTTTTTTGATCGATAACCTCTAATAATTCTTCAGGTGTTACTACCATCGGTTTAGAGTTATATAGATAACTAGAGGCTTTTTTAAGTTTTTGATCATAGGTAACTAAATAATCACAATTAGCGGCACTACTTAAAATTAAAACATCATTCGAGTGTACCAAAATATTGCGAATATCTCTAGCATTTTGCCAATATTGATCAAGTTTTACTAAATCAAAATCCAAGATAGTCACCTTTTCTTGAATCCGATCGACTATTTCAGGATGATTACGAACTTCTGCCAAAAATAATAACTCTTGTAAAACGATCGCATTAATAGCAAGACAAACGCGATCGAGTATTTCTCGATCAAATAAATGCACACTGGCAAGATCTCCTCGTAGATAAGAAATCAAAACATCAGTATCTAAAAAAACTAGAGGCTTCTCCATTGATTTTCTTCTCCTTGATGATAAAGAGCAATGATTTTTTCCGTGACTTCTGTAATAGTGAGATGATCGGTATTAACTTCGATCGCATCTGTGGCTTTTCGCAGGGGTGCTAGGGAGCGATTACTATCCAAATAATCCCTTTTTTCAATCTCTTGGGTTAATTCTGCGAGACTAATACCTCCATTTCCCTGCGCTTCTAAGTCTTTTAATCTCCTTCTGGCTCTTTCTTCGGGTGTCGCTGTCAAGAAAATCTTTAATTCCGCTTCTGGGAAAACATTAGTACCAATATCCCGACCTTCCACAACTATTCCCCCCGATATTCCCATCTGTCTTTGCAGGGTGACTAACTGCTGTCGCACCGCTTTTTGAGCGGCAATTCTGGACACTTGCGAGGTAATTGCGGGAGAGCGAATCTCTAAAGTCACATCCTGCCCGTTAATCTTCACTATAGTCACATTTTCGGGACTATCGGCCGGGATTATTTCTATCTTCGCTAAAGATAATAACTCGGCGATGGCCGCTTCTGCGGACAAATCCAGACCGGAATTCACCACTAACCATGTCACCGCGCGATACATCGCACCGGTATCGAGATAGGTTAACCCCAATTTTTCGGCTACTAAGCGCGTTACCGTCGATTTTCCTGCTCCAGCAGGTCCATCAATAGCGATAACTGCCCGACGTTGACGCAAGATAATATTATCAATTAAACGGGTTTGACCGATCAATCCAGCGATCGCTAACAGTCCCCCTGTCTCGATCTGCTCGATCGGTTGTAAACTCTGGGGATGGACTAAATCCAGATACTGAGGGCGAAATTCTGGTACTCTGTCGAGATTTTTTTGCACAATAGCCAGTAGTTTTTCCCTTTGTCTTTCCCCTAAACGAAAACTTTCGAGGGCTAATTGCAAACTTTGGGCGATAATTGTCGCTTTTTCCCTTTCTGTGGCCGATAGATACTGATTGCGAGAACTAACTGCTAATCCCGATGTTTCTCGCACTGTAGCACAAGCGCGAATCTCGATCGCTAAATTTAAATCCCTGACTAATTGTCGGATAATCGCTAACTGTTGGGCATCCTTTTCGCCAAAATAGGCGATCGTCGGTGCAATTATATTAAACAACCGCGTGACAATTGTGGCTACTCCCTGAAAATGCCCCGGACGAAAAGCACTACATAACCCGCTAGTCAGAGAAATCGGGGGAACAACTGCGGTTATCTCCTCAGAATTACCAATTCCTAAAGTTTCCGCACTGGGAGCAAAAATAGCAGCAACTCCCAAAGATTCACACAATTGGCGATCGCTGTCAAGGCTGCGGGGATAGCGAGAAAAATCCTCTGTGGGGCCAAATTGTAGAGGATTAACAAAAATACTGACCACAGTTACCTCCGCTTCCGTCACTGCGCGTCGAATTAGACTAGCATGACCTTTATGGAGAGCGCCCATGGTTGGCACGAGGGCAATACTGTGATCATGGCGATAATCAGCCAAAAAAGTGCGTAAACCGGGGATTGTTGTGAATATTTGCACAGGGTTCACTCCTTTAATAGCCTATTCCACTACTATTCGCCAGGGGATGCTGCCCGATGATCAATTCGGCTGCTTCCGGGGAATCGGCTTTAAATAATAACATCCCATCGCCTCTTTCTGTCCAATAACTCGTTTTTGTCTCCTGTCGGCTCTCTTGGGTTTGGTGGGTAAAATGTATTTTATAAGATATATTCCCGCCAGCGAGCGACTGGAACGAACCACAAAGACACAAAGGACACAAAGATTGATCGGTTCTATATAAGTTAAACTGATCACACAAAGAATAAGAGAGGCTCCTGTGCTGTCTCGGTTGACCGCTGCATATATGCTTGTTTAACAAACCGGGGCATAATTTTTTTCAGGACAATGACTGGTGAGCAGCCCGACAATTATATAGGTAGGTGTTAAAAAAGATCAGTTCCCCCCTTATCAAGGCAGATCCCCCCGCCTATCGGCACCCCCCTTATCAAGGGAGATCCCCCCGCCTATCGGCACCCCCCTTATCACGGCACCCCCCTTATCAAGGGAGATCCCCCCGCCTATCGGCACCCCCCTTATCAAGGGGGGCAGGGGGGATCGAACCTAAAATCTATCTTTAATTTAATTAAAACGAGCTAATTATATAGATTAATGGCAAAAAAGACTTGACAAAATCCCTCGATTTGACCTATACTTTTTAGTATAATGGGAATCCGTGCCGAAATATATATAAGCCTTTTTGCTTCCGCTATAAGTTTGTCCGAGAAGCAATCGAGAAAACCATAAACGGGTCATTCGAGGAGCCTTATGCCAGAATCTAGATCTGAGATTATTTCAGTTAAAGTTAAAGAAAATGTCACCATGTTAGTGGAAGCGAGAAGTTTCGGTGGTGAACGGGAAGTATCCGATCAAATATTTGACTTTCAAAGTGTGGCTGATACAATTGAGGCAGTTACTGAATCGATCGCTGCTACGATAAGTAAAGTGCAGCCCAAAAAGGCCACCGTAGAATTTGGGGTAGAAGTCAGGGTAAAATCCGGTAAACTAACCGCTTTAATTGTGGAAGGTGAAGGAAAGGGAAATTTAAAAATTACCCTAGAATGGGGAGGATAAATTGATTAAATGCTTACCCCGGAATCTCTACCCCCGTACACTGTCAGGTTAAAGTTAATCGATGCATCAGGAACAGGCTTTTTTGTGGGACAAGGGTTAATTTTGACCTGTCTTCATGTGGTAAAAGATGCGCGGGATAATCGCGAGACTATCGAGATAATTTGGCAAGGTCAAATTTCTGGGGCTAAAATTATCCACTTACCGAATCTAGACGGGATCGATCTGGCTCTTTTACAATTAAACTCGTCTTTAGATCACAAATATGTCGATTTTGATCACGATTTACAATTAACAGATAAATTATACACTTTTGGCTATACCAACGATTATCCGAACGGTGATCCTAGTGACTTTGAGTATATAGGTTTAACGGGGGATGAAAACCCCTTAATCAAGTTTAAATTAGGGCAAGTACAACCCGGTTTTAGTGGTTCACCTCTGTTAAATTTACGCACGGGGAAAGTGTGCGGAGTGGTGAATAAAACCAGAGATGAGTACAGTGATTTAGGAGGAAGAGCGATTCCAGTTCAGACTATTTTTAAATATTTTCCGCAATTACAACCCCAAAAAAATGCCCATAATCCTTTTAAACCCACTTCCGGAGGTATTAAAGAAATTCAGCAGATTTTTGGCCGAGAACAAGAAATTAAAGATATTTTTGAGGTTTTAAATTCCGGCAGTAGTGCTGCTATTATCGGGGAAAGGGGAACGGGAAAAACCACCCTGCTTTGGGGAATTTACCATCAAGCAAGGGAGTATTTACTTAGTCATCGACAACCCTTGTATCTAAACTTAGAAGGATTAGCAGGAGATAAGGATTTTTATTATGAATTATGTCATCAGATTGGTATAGCTGCGAATTACGATAAACCGCTCAAAGGAACTAGATTAACTAGGGAATTAGAAAAACATAAAATCCTGTTATTATTGGATGTGGTAGATAATATGACTCAAAAATATTTCAGCTATCAGCTTAGAAGTCAATTAAGAGAGTTGGCCAATCGTCCCGATCCACCTTTAAGATTAGTAGTAGCGGCTAATCGTTCCCTTGATGTTTTATTTCCTGATAACAAAGGAGGTGATTCACCTTTCGAGGGAATTTGTCAACAATTTCCGATTAAATTATGGGATGAAGCTAAAATTAAAGAGTTTATTAGTCATCGTCTAAGTCAAACTGGAGTGACTTTTACTGAGGAGGAAATAAGTTCTCTTGTTAGGCAAAGTCAAGGAAAGCCGCGAGAGGTGATGCAAAATTGTTTTAAACTTTATCAAACCAAAGTCAATAACTCAGCATCCCGAACTTAGGTTATAACTAAACAATAAGTTGATTTAATTTTTGGTTTGATCCTACCTTGATAAGGGGGGTTTGATCCTACCTTGATAAGGGGGGTTTGATCCTACCTTGATAAGGGGGTTTGATCCCCCCTGCCCCCCTTGATAAGGGGGGTTTGATCCTACCTTGATAAGGGGGTTTGATCCCCCCTGCCCCCCTTGATAAGGGGGGTTTGATCCTACCTTGAGTAACACCTAACTACTTAATAAACCATCACCGGGTAAATAGCTAGAGATAAAAATTATGAAGGAAAGCACCGTCCCCAGAATTAATCTCGCTCCTAAACTCAAACGCGATTTATCTTTATGGAATCCCTTTGATTATCTTTTGCTGTTGTACTGGGTGTTTTATTTTCCCCAAGCAGTGCGCTGGTATGTGGAAACGAGAGGCGGCGGCGATAAATTAACAGAACAGAAAACATGGCGCGATAGAATGCAATTTCTCCGCGACCATCCCGTACAATTGCGTCTAGGGATTCAGGGTCTTCTCTTAACTGTAATTACCCCTCTGATTATCTTTAGCATAGCGGCAAATTTAGGACTTTCTGTTAATTGGGTGTTCGTGGGGTCCGGCGTGGTGTTCGGCGTGGTGCACGGCGGGGTGTTAAGCGTGGTGTTGAGCGTGGTGTTGGGCGTGGGGTGGGGCGTGGTGTTGAGCGTGGCGTCGAGCGTGGGGTTGGGCGTGGTGTCCGGCATGGTGTCCGGCGTGGTGTCCGGCGTGGTGTCCGGCGTGGTGTCCGGCGTGGTGTTGGGCGTGGTGTTCGGCGTGGTGTCCGGCGTGGTGTCCGGCGTGGTGTCCGGCGTGGTGTTCTGCGTGGTGTTCAGCGTGTGGTTGGGCGTGCTGTACGGCGTGGTGTTCGGCGTGAGGTCCGGCGTGGTGTGGGGCGGGGTGTTCGGCGTGGGGTTTATATTCGCCTTTTTCCGTCCTGATAATTGGCTAATCGGGCTTTTGGCCGGTCCCCAAGGGCGACTTTTTCCCCGTATTACCCTTCTACCGCTGCCGGGGTTAACCTCAACTCTACAACAATGGTTACAGCAAGACTGGGAAACAGCTATTAATAACCTCAATCAATACCTTCGGTACAGCCACCAGTTTATTCCTGTCCTTGTCGCCGTTAATCGCGTTTTATCGCAATTCCCAGAGGCAGAAATTATCTATCGGGTGTCCCGTCTGGCAGAAAATACCTCCGATTGGCAATTGTTAAAATATGCGTCCGCGAAACTGTTTTCTTTTCCTCCCAGCAAAATCCGTCTAGATACCCCTGCTCGTGCCGCCGCCGCTGGTTTTTGGTATCTTCACCAACGGGACACCGAAAAAGCCGAAAAAGCCTTTGCTGTGGTACGTTCCCTCGCCTACGGGGAAGAAATGTATAGCCTCGCCCAAACTTTACACCGATTTAGTCAGGCAGCAACTCTCCATAGTATCGCTTCCCTGGAGGTTGCCCCCATTGCCGCAGAACCTTCATTACGTCCGCAAACTTGGCAAGCTATCAGCAGTTTAAATCTAGTTATCACAGAAATGGCTTTAGTCCAGAGAAGTTATTCCCAACAGACCAGATCCCTCGCTCTTAATCGGATTATCGGGGAATTAAGGGATATAAACGACCAACAGGCGGCTACTTTACCCCAAGCAGAAAAAGAATTAATCCTTTCTATCGCCGAAAAATGGGCAAAAATTAGCGCATCCATCGCGGGAACGGTGGGAACGGTAACTATTACCCAACCGATTCCTAATCCCTACATTATCGGTGATCCGGTGATCGGTAAACGCTTTGTTGGTCGTGAGGATATCCTGCGGGAACTTCAGTCAATGTGGTCGGGAGATAACCTATCCTCCGTGGTTCTCTATGGTCATCGTCGCATGGGTAAAACTTCGATTCTACGCAATCTGGAGGCATATCTTCCACCAAATGTCTCGGTTATCTACATTAATTTACAGCGCTTGGCCACAGTAACCAGCCTAGCCGAAGTTCTCCTGACTATGGCTGAGGAAATCGCCCAAACTTTGGCAATTGATGCCCCAGAAGAGGAAAAAATCTCCCAACATCCAGAAATGTATTTTAATCGTTATTTAGACCGTCTGATGCGCCAGATTCTGCCGGAAAAAGCTAAAACTGGTTTAATTATTGCCCTCGATGAGTTCGAGATAATTGAGGATTTAATCGAAGCGAATACCCTCCCCCAGAATTTCCTCGGCTATCTGCGTTCCCTTGTCCAGAGTAATCCGCGTCTAGCTTTTGTTTTTGCCGGATTACATACCCTAGAGGAGATGACTGCCGATTATTTTCATCCTTTTTTTGGCAGTGTTTACCCGATTCCAGTTAGTTTCCTCTCTCCTGAATCCACTCGCGTTATCCTCGCTAATCCCGTTGGGGAAGACGAGGATTTTCCCCTAGACTATACCCCATCCGCTTTGGACAAAATTTATCAACTTACCCACGGTCAACCCTATTTAGTACAACTGATCGGCTTTCATCTGGTACGTTTTTATAATAAACAGGTCTTTGAGTTGCAACGTCCCCAAGATATTCGTTTTCAGGTGGAAGATGTGGAAAAAGCCATCGATGCTGAGTTTTTCCAAAGGGGGAATTATTATTTTACGGGTGTCTGGAAACAGGCTAAACAAGATGCGGCCGGACAACAGGAGATTTTAATAGTTCTTTCTCCCCATCTGCAAGGATTAACCCGGGCAGATTTACTGTCCAGCACCGGACTAACTGCCACAACTCTCGACCGGGCCCTAAAAACCCTTGAAAATCATCATGTCATCGAATGCCAAGACTCCCGTTATCGGATTGCTGTGGAATTATTCCGTCGTTGGGTATCGGAAACAATGGCCTAAGGGACTTGCGCTTTAATAATGTACCTTTTGGGCGAACGCAGTTCGCCCCTACATTAATGTACCTTTTGGGCGAACGCAGTTCGCCCCTACATTGTGGACAAAATCCGTTACTGTAGGGGCGCAAAGCTTGCGCCCTCCGATCGGTTGGGATATTATTCCCACGCAGGTCCCTAAATTCTTTTGTTATATTTTTGGCTAATATTTTAGCCCCAAATAGGGGGGTTACAGGGCAGCACGGATTCCCACTATAACAAAATAATAGAACAAATCTGGGAATTTGTCAAGGCCTTGGCAATTTTCCGATTAAAATTGTTTGTTGAGATGGGGTCAGGGACAAGACCCGCCCGGCCCCGACGAAAAACTTTAGTATAATCAAGAACAGTGAGTATTTATTAGCTTTTCTGTCTAAGATTGATGTTAAAGGCTGTTCTGTTCGATTTTAATGGGGTGATCATCAATGATGAACCAATCCATCAAGAGTTAATCAATGAAATCTTGCTCGGGGAAAATTTACTGCCCCTAGGGTCGGAATTTGCGGAGTTATGTCTGGGAAGAAGCGATCGCGTCTGTTTGCGTAATGTTCTCACCCGTCGCGGTCGTCAAGTGACCGAGGAGTATCTGACTAAGTTAATTAACAAAAAAACCAGTTTATACCGAGAAAGATTAGGAAAATTAGAGAAACTTCCTATTTAT
Organism: Microcystis sp. 49638_E5; assembly: GCF_021300285.1. Taxonomy (NCBI): domain Bacteria; kingdom Bacillati; phylum Cyanobacteriota; class Cyanophyceae; order Chroococcales; family Microcystaceae; genus Microcystis; species Microcystis sp. 49638_E5. The sequence goes on from NZ_JAJTDH010000008.1 coordinate 71,724, forward strand.
GAAGAGATATACTCTTTTTTAAAACGGGTTAAGGCCAGGGATCTACAAATCGGTTTGGTGACGGGAGCAATACGCTCGGAAGTAGAATCAATCTTGCAACAGACGGGCCTTGGGGATTACTTTAGTGTCATTGTCACCGGTGATGAGATTAGCACCAGTAAACCGCAACCGGATGGTTATTTACTGGCCGTAGAAAGATTCAATCGTTGGAATTTTAATCTGCAATTGCAACCCTGGGAATGTCTGGTGATTGAAGATACTTTTGCTGGTTGCGAAGCGGCAAAAAGAGCGGGAATGCAGGTGGTGGGAATCGCTCATACCTACCCCTTCCATTTTATGCAGAGAGTGTCCAACTGGGCGATCGATAATTTCTCCCAACTAGACCTCGATCGCGTGGAAGAAACTTTTAGCCAAATCGGGGATAAAAAGGAGCGATCGGGATTTTTAGGCGATCTATGACCATCTAGAGGCGATTCACAAGCTGAAAATCCCTACTTGTAAAAATCGGCAATTCGTGTTATGCTAACGAAAGTGCTAAGAAAATGCGGGTGTAGTTTAGTGGTAAAACCCTAGCCTTCCAAGCTAATGATAGGGGTTCGATTCCCCTCACCCGCTTAAGTTGTTGTGCAGTCACACATTATCTGTCGTCTGATGGATAAGGGTTTTCGGCTATTGTAGTAGATATGTATGGGAGAAGTTCAGTGAGTAACGCACAGAAAACGGGTTTCTCGGAGAAACCCGTTTTCTACTCATGCAAAAGGCAAAACGGAGTTTGGTTCTCACAAGATATCTATAATCTTAGAGGAGTTGGAAGTATTAAAAAAAGTTTTGAGTCGGTTGAGCTAGGATAGTGAAAGAATACCGAGAGGACGTGAGCATGACACCAACAACCACGAAAACGCTCTACGATACCGATTTCGCTCTCTGGATCGACGAAACAGTAGATCGATTAAAAGCCGGAGATTTCGCTGCGATCGATCTGGACAATTTAATCGAGGAGGTGGAATCCTTGGGAATTGGTCAGCGTAAATCGGTTCATAGTTTTCTGGTTCGTTTACTGGAGCATCTCTTAAAACGGTGTTATGTCGCTCTCCCGGATTGTTATCGGGGATGGGAGGTCGAGATCCGGAATTTTCGCAACGAGTTAAAAAAAGAGTTTAAATACTCACCGAGTTTAAAAAGCTTTCTAGTCGAGATCTTTGGGGAATCCTACGGGGAAGCGTTGGAGTCGGTGCGCGAGGATTATCCTGATACAAGTTTTCCTGATGTTTGTCCTTTTGCGAAGGATGTGGATACTCTGTTAACTGAAAAGTTTTGGAGAGATGGACAGTGAGGGAGTAAAGATAAAAAGTGAGATTGCCATAAAGCTTCGGAGTAATTGAGAGCAATGCAATACTTAAAAAATATCAGTCTAGCCAAAGACTGGAAATTAGATAAATGGGGCGAATGTTATCAAAAAATATCGACAAACTATCAGCCTTTTGAAAAGGGAAATACGCCTTATACCTGGACTTCCCCGTTGACAAAAGGCCATAACCTGTGCTGTAGAAGGGATTAAGAGAATTTACAGCGCCCCGTTACTGGGTACAAATCAGGGAAACTCCCAATAAATCTAACGCT
>NZ_JAJTDH010000152.1:0-5223 GCF_021300285.1 Microcystis sp. 49638_E5
GGGTGATGCAAGGGTTTTAAGAGATTCTAGCAGATTTAAGTGCATTTGGGAAGCTCTCAATCAAGCTAAAAGCCCTTTCCTGTAAGGTTTTTACCATTATTCAGCAAACCCTAAGTAAGTGGGTGTTAATTCAGTTATCAGTGAACAGTGGCAAGCGGGGAAGTGGGTAAGTGGGGAAGCGGTCTCATCACCCTATTACCCCAAAACCCTATCACCCTATCTCCTCATTCCTGACGACCGACTCCAGACCGCCGATTACTGATTTGACATTTGGGCGGTGATTACGGTGAGATCGATCGCCCTTTCACCCCTTCTGATTCTTAGGGGTAAAGACTGACCGATGCCGGTTTTTTCCACCATTTCCTGTAACTCAGTGCCATCGCTAACCGGTTGATTATTAGCTTTGACAATCACATCCCCGCGACGGATCCCGGCTTTTTCGGCGGGGGTATTGGGTAAGACTTTCACCACCAAAATTCCCGACACTTCCGGCACGATCATCGAAGAATTGGGGTTTTGATTATTAGCCCGGGCTAAATCGGGAGTTAGATTAACCATCTGCACACCGATATAGGGATGGGCCACCTTTTGACCTGATTCTAGGGTCGCTTGTAACTGCTTGGCCCGGTCGATGGGAATGGCAAAACCGATCCCCATGGCATCAGCACGAATCGCCGTATTGATGCCGATGACTTCCCCTTGGGCGTTGAGTAAAGGACCGCCGGAATTGCCCGGGTTAATAGCGGCATCGGTTTGGATAAAATCAATGCGTTTATCGGGAATACCCGCCTTAGCCGCCGAGCGCCCGATCGTGCTAATAATTCCTAAAGTTACCGTATTATCTAGACCGACGGGATTGCCTACTGCGATCGCCCAGTCCCCCACTTGTATGGATGAGGAATTGCCGAGGACGGCTACAGGTAATTTTTCCCCTTGGGGATTAATTTTCACCACGGCTAAATCAGTGATCTCATCAGTACCGCGTACTTCTCCTTTGAAGCTACGACCATCTTTTAAAGTTACCGTTACCTTATCGGCATTATCGACCACATGGGCATTAGTTAAGATTAAACCACTGCCATCGATAATAAAACCCGATCCCTGGCCCGCCACTCGCTGCTGGGTGGGAACACGAAACTGTTCCCCAAAAAACTCCTGAAAAAAAGGATCATCAAAAAAGGGGCTATTGGGACGAGTAATGATCGCTTCGGTGTCAATTCGCACCACTGCCGCACCCGTGCGGGCCACTGCCTTAGCGACAAAACTTTCCGCCGTCATCTCCGGGGGAATTCTGGCCAGATCGGCGGCAGCAGTGGGCAGATTTTGAGCATTTACCGCCGCTAAACTGCTAAAACCGAGCATAACTCCCAGAAAAGTTGCCAAAGCGTGGGTAATAGTTCGCCGTAACCCTGTAGGAAGTTTCATACTTTGATCTCTGATTCTGATGTTTTAACTGTTTCTGTCTATCGGTTGACAGACCGACTATTAAAAATCTAACAAATCGATCGCTCCGTTTAAATCCAGAAATAACCAATGAGTTGACACCAAGTCCGTCTGCTGGCGGATTTGGTGATGGTTTGCCGTTTACTAGGGCTGGCTGAATAAATCTAAAAACCTTGTTGGATAAGGCTTTTAGACTTTTTTGACCTCAAAAAGTGCCTACCATTGGAGTGATCGGGGGTAAAATTCCTGGACTTTTTCCCTGAAAATTAGGTAACTGACTACCTCAAAATCGCTAAAACCCCACACCCCACACCCCACACCCCACACCCTGCCACCACGAAAAACTTTTTCAGCAGACCCTAACTAATCTCTGATCACTAGGGGCGATTGCAGGGTAATATTTAAATCTCGATCGGGGTTAACAGAGTATAACTGCACGGAACTACCACCAACAATTCCCGCCGTCGGTAAACCCCATCCCGCAAGGGTTCCCACGGCTGCCCCCGCTAAGACATCGAGAACTTCGATCTTGCGATCGCCCGTAAGAGCAGCGATCGCTGTGGCTGCCCCCGCACCGGCGACGGTTCCCGCTAAGATATCTTGAGTTTTTGCCCCTTTACGCAGGGTTTCAGTGGTAGTAATTAATCGCGAAGTGGCATTGAGGGGGATAATGCGATTGCCCCCATCTAGGCCAATTTCATCGGCAATAAACCGCACACCTCGGCCCGCCGCTTCTAAAGTACCCTTGACTTCACTTCCCGCTGCAATCACCACACTCCCATTCCGGTTACGAATATCTCTGGCTACGGTTAAAGTCAGAGGAATAACATCACTTTTAGAAACTAAAATTTTATCGGCTTTCTCGTAATTCAAAGGGATAACTGTTCCGGCCGGAATCGAGATTTGTTGAGCGATCAGACGTGGCCGATTAATATTACTTTGAGCGAGGACGGGAAAAGTACCGGACATCGACCCCATGAGCAGGGTAATCAGTAAAGCTGTGCCGGCTCTAGTAACGGGATTGATAGACATAGCGGTTATCCTCTCAAAAAACAACAGTGAACCTTCTCTGTTTCTAGATTATTTTTTTCTGTCTGTCATGTCAGTCCCCTCCACAGGGAATTTTTTCCCTATAGAGAGGGAAAAAAGTAGAATGGGAGAGTTGCCGCATTTTGTCCAGCGACCGCAAAAGAAAGCCGAAAAGCCTAGAATAGTAAAAAACCCTGGATTGCCATCGTCTATGGAACTCGCTGCCGGAAAAATCCTTAGTCATCGCTACCAAATTATCCGTCAATTGGGAAAAGGGGGATTCGGACAGACTTTCTTGGCCTGCGATCGCCAGTTACCCAATCAAAATCGCTGTGTGATCAAACAATTTCAACCCCAGTGCCGGAATGCCGAAACTGTAGCCATCGCTAGACGACTGTTTGAAACCGAGGCGAAAATCCTGCAAGAATTGGGCAATCATCGCCATATTCCCCGTTTATTTGCTTATTTTGAGGAAAATGGGCAATTTTTCCTCGTGCAAGAATACATTGAAGGGGAAGATTTAGCCACAGAAATTACTGCCGGTGTCTATAGGCAAAATGAAGAGAAAGTAGTGGCTTTATTAACAGAAATTCTCTCAATTCTCGAATTTGTCCATCACAAACAGGTGATCCATCGCGATGTTAATCCCTTCAATCTTATTCGTCGCAGCCAAGATGATCAATTGGTTTTAATTGATTTTGGTGCTGTCAAACAAATTAGCAGTCAAGTAGTTAAAGAAGGTAAAACCGTTTCTACAGTCGCTATCGGTACCCCCGGTTATTTCCCCAGTGAACAGGCCCAAGGTTATCCCCGTTTTAGTAGCGATATCTATGCCACTGGTATTATTGGATTACAAGCTTTGACCGGTAAAGCTCCCGAAGATATTCCATTGGATGCTCGCACGGGGGAAATTCTCTGGCAACATTTGGCCATGACTAGCGCCGAGTTTAGTGATGTTATCGAGCGCATGATCCGCTATGATTTTCGTCAGCGTTATACCAGCGCCAGTGAAGCATTAATCGCTCTGAGAAAATTAGGAAAAATTCATCATCTCGATCCGAAAACTACCCAGGCGGTGAAACCCCAAGGTCGAGTTGCTCGTCAAGGGAAATCTTGGCTAACAAAAATCTTGTTTGTCTCTGGGACAATTGGTTTAATAGCTGGTGCTTATCTGGGTTTTGATTATTGGCAAAATTCTCGTAATTCTCTTAGTTACTATCAACAAGGTCAGACTTTTTATCAACTTAAACGCTATACTGATGCCCTTAATTCCTATGGTAAAGCCTTAAAAATTAATCCCGATTATCTTGAGGCATTGCAAGGACAAGCCGATGCTTTATTAGCTTTAAAAAGATACTCGGAAGCTTTAAATACCTACGAAAAAGCTATTCAAATTAACCCGGATTCCGCTTGGCAAGCTTGGCTCGGTCGCGGGAAAGCTTTAGATAAATTAGGCAAAAATCAGGAGGCTTTAGAAAGTTTTGAGCGGGTCTTATCTCTTAATCCTGCTGCTAGTCAAGCTTGGCAAGGTAAAGCCGATATTTATCTGGAACTGCAACAATATTCCGCCGCCCAAAAAGCTCTTGAAAAATTGTTAACTTTTCAAAAAAATGATGCCAAAATATGGTATAAAAAAGGCTGGTCATTACAAAATCTTGAGGATTATGAAGGGGCAGTTAAAGCCTACGATCAGGCTCTAGCGATCGAATCGGATAATGCCTTAATTTGGTATCAAAAAGGTAATAGTTTGTATCAATTAAATAAAATTAATGATGCTTTAGAAAGTTATAGCAAAGCCGGACAATTTAATCCCCAATTTTCCCAAGCTCACTATAGTCAAGGGATTATTCTGCAAAAATTAGGCCGCAACTCAGAAGCTTTGGAGGCATTTAATCAAGCAACTAAAGCCAATTCTAATTATTATCAAGCCTGGTTAAATCAAGGGGCATTACTTCATCAACTGGAAAGATTTCAAGAAGCGATCACATCCTACGAAAAAGCTCGCCGCATTTCTTCCCAAAAAGCCGAAGTTTTTATCGGTATCGGTAACGCTTGCTATCGTTTAGGCGACAATTCTCAAGCCATAAATGCCTATCAACAGGCGATTCAAAGACAAAAAGATAACCCCGAAACATGGAAAAGTTTAGGCAATAGTTGGTTTAAACTCGGTCAATACGAGCGAGCGATTCAAGCTTATCAAGAATCACTTCGTTATCGTTCCAATGACCGAGAAGTGCAAACACAAAAACAACTGGCAGAAACTCGCTGGCAAGAACTTCAGCAATCTCCCCAAAACCAAACCCCCAAAGTCGATAGGGAGGAACCGGTTCCCTAACTTCCGCTCTTTTTCTGGAGCTTTATCCCTTTTTACCGCTATTTCTCGGCAATAATTCCCGTCCTTGATAAAACTGTTTTTTCAGTTCTCCCAAGTGCCAATAAGCTCCCACCATATCTTTTTGTCTCCCGTTTCGTCTATAATCACCATTATTTCTTACCCATCGGCCAGATTTAGAATTAATTTTAATCTTCTATTTCTCACTTCTTCTACTGACCAGGGTGCCTCGGTTAAATCGTAGTCTAAATTATCTAATTGTCGGATATTAAAAGTCATAACTCTAGTTTTCCTCCCAGGCTTTACTTTAATTTTAGGGGATTAGCTGACCGACAGCCAAACTGACGCTAAAATAGTCTTTGCTGTCCGGGGTTGTTGCTTGCTCCTGACGGTGGTTGTAACCGGTAACTGAACATGAC
>NZ_JAJTDH010000009.1:0-50703 GCF_021300285.1 Microcystis sp. 49638_E5
GGCGGAAGACCCGGAATTTGAAACCTTCTACACTAAAAATATTCTGCTTAACGAAGGTCTGAGAGCTTGGATGGCTCCCCAAGACCAACCCCACGAAAACTTTATCTTCCCTGAAGAAGTATTACCTCGCGGTAACGCTCTCTAAAGATGGCAAGAAAATTTACCGAATAGGGGGAAGGGTGAAGTTAAATCACCCTTCTTTTTTGTTGATTAACGCATCTCAGGCAACTACTACTCATTTTCTGGATACCCATGTAGGATAAACTAGAGAATTTCTTGGAGATTAAGACAATGTTTCGCCAAATTTTATTATCTAGTCTCGGTTTGTTGCTAATTTATCCCCTAGGGAGCGAGCCAGCAGCGGCCAGAACCATGAGAATTAATTGTGAAAGTCAAAGCGGTCGCACTACTCGCTGTCCCGTGAACGCTAGATGGGCCCAAGTCAGATTAATCCGCACTCGCTCCGCTGCTCCCTGTGAGGGTAATTGGGATTTCCAAAACGGCAATATTGTGGTCAGAAATGGTTGTCGGGGCGAGTTTGAGGTACGCATGGACGACCATCACGGTAATGTTGGTGGCGGTTGGGAAGGTAATGTTTATGAAGAATTTCGCCTCCCCAATATCGGTCGTTTTGTCGTTGATCGCCGCAGTTATTATGATAGTGGCAGAATTAGAGAATTTGATGCGATCGTTAATGGCAGTCGCGAGCGTTGGTGGGCCAATTGTCGTGGTGGCGAACTCGGCAGCGGTAGTCGTCGCATCCGCTCATCCCGAGAAATCGATCGAGTAGTGGACTTTGTTTGTGAGGATCGGGGTTAAATATAGAAACCAAAACTCTATCTAAAACCTTGTAAAGTTACTTATTTATATAGCTAGATAGCTAAAATGAGTAACTTTTGCCGAAGATAGATTTTAAGAACGTTATCAGGTAAGCTAAGATGCACTTTAACCGCCTATCCTTAGATTACCTGAATTTCTCCCAATCTCTTGACTTGCCTCGAATAGTGGCTTGAGAAAACTAAAATCCTTAAGATAGCTGCTGTAAGAAACCCGTTTTCTTGATCTGCTGCTACAATTCAAGTAGATTGGAGGAAAATATATGGAGCCGGCAAACACCTTAGATGCTCTAATGCTCAAAACCATCATCAAGGAAAGCGTCCGCGAAGTTATGCGGGAAGAATGGTTTAAATTCTTCGAGATGCTGATTCCCTATGTTGATGATATAGAACAAGCTGACATAGAAGCAACCTTTAATCCTGTTGATTACAAAGACGACGGCTTCGTTGATATTACAGGCTGGTTTAATCGTGAAGATCAGGATCAGTAGATCAGCCAATAAATTTTTGGAGAAACTAGATGCCAATAGCCGAAAATCTGTTTTGACTAAAATTGGTATTCTCAAAACCTGCCTTGAAACTCAAAACGTTTATCCCCCTGAAGAACTTGATATCAAAAAACTTAAAGGTGAGTTAAAAGGATTCTCCAGAATTCGTGTTGGCAAAATGCGAGTTATTTTTGAAATCGGCAAGGAGACAGACGAAATCTTTATTTATGAGATTAACTTTAGAGGCAATATTTACGATTAATTAAGCGATTAGCAACGTTCGGATTTACCAATTATTTTCGATACTTCTTTCCGCAGCCATCTAACTTTCATGAGTTAATTTAGCAAATACTGCTTCTTCTTTGTTAGCAAAGTCTCCAGCTTCGACTGGGGCCACTGCTTTCTTAATTTTCTCGCCAGCAGCCAGAATAATCACCCGATCTTGACGATTACTAGACTTCTGACATAATTAACTTTTGAGAGTTCAAAAATGGGAAAATAGGGATGAAGTTGCCTAAAATATCTTTATACTTAGGGTCTGCTGAATAAATCTAGAAACCTTGTTGGATAAGACTTTTGGACTTTTTTGACCTCAAAAAGTGCCAGCCATTGGAGGGATCGGGGGTAAAATTCAGGTACTTTTTCCCTGAAAATTAGGTAACTGACTACCTCAAAATCGGTAAAACCCCACACCCCACACCCCACACCCTGCCCCCACCAACAAACTTTTTCAGCAGACCCTACTTAGTTCTCCTGACTACTGACTACTGACTACTGGCTCCTCTCTCTGAGGATTACCGGTCACTGATTACTGATTACTGATTAGAGAATACCCGCATTAGAAAGACCGAGAACCAGTCCCGCACCGAGAATATGGCCAAAACTCATGGTAGCCAATAATTCCGGCAGACCGAAGCTTTTTTTCGAGGCTAACTGCGGCAAGGGTAAAGCAGGGCCGGCCCCAGTATTTTGGATAGCAAAATAACCGATAACGAAGGCTACTAGGTTAGCTAACGTCATGGTAATGCCGACGGATAAATTCCAGGGAATGGTTTGAGCAGTGGCTAAAAGTAAGGCGGAAGGGATCATTTGCGCTCCAGTCTTGATAAGATTTTGTTAACCACAGGGCATTATAAAAAGCTCTTGACCCGAAACTGCTTTTTGTTTGAATACTTAACAGTTTTTGTAACGTTTTGCGAATAAGATTAAATGCGAATTAAAATTTGCGGCATTACCCAACCGGACCAAGGACGAGCGATCGCCAATTTAGGAGCAACGGCCTTAGGTTTTATCCTCGTACCGAGTTCGCCTCGTTACGTCAAAATCGAGCAAATTAACGCTATTACCGCCGCAATACCCGACAAAATTGATTTTATCGGGGTTTTTGCCGACGAGCAACCGGAAATTATTCAGCAAATAATTATTAAAACCCCCTTGACAAGTGTGCAGTTACATGGTAAGGAATCTCCCGAATATTGCCAAAGGTTGCGGCAATTATTACCCGACCGGGAAATTATCAAAGCTTTGCGGATCAAAGACAGAGAAAGTTGGGAAAAGTCGGCAATTTACTTCAATAGCGTCGATACTTTACTTTTAGATGCCTACCATCCCCAATTGCTCGGCGGTACGGGACATACCTTAGACTGGCAAGCCTTAGCCAGTTTTTCGCCCCCCTTGCCCTGGTTTCTGGCCGGAGGACTCAACCCCGATAATATTAGTGAAGCTTTAACTCGGCTGCACCCCCAGGGTATTGATGTCTCTAGCGGCGTTGAGCGATCGCCTGGTGATAAAGACATCAAAAAAGTCGCCCTCTTGTTAGAGCGACTGCAAACATTCAGTGATCAGTGATCAGTTAGAAGGTTTTAGGGTGTTGGGGTTTTAGTTGAATTCCCCCATTTCCCTGACTAGAAGAAATTGGGTTTATGACGGATCAGGTTAAGATACTCCTCGCGGGTTTTCTGCTCGTCTTGGAAGACTCCTAACATGGCGCTGGTGACAGTCCAGGATCCCGGTTTCTGCACCCCGCGCATTACCATGCACATATGAGTTGCTTCCATGACTACCGCAACCCCTTGGGGGTCGAGAATTTCTTGAATCGCTTCGGCAATCTGACGGGTGAGGCGCTCTTGCACCTGTAAACGACGGGAATACATTTCCACAATGCGGGCCAATTTACTTAATCCGACCACCTTTTGGTTAGGAATATAGGCAACGTGGGCCCGACCCATGAAGGGTAACATATGATGTTCACAGAGACTAAAGAAGTCAATATCGCGCACTAATACCATCTCATTATGACCTTCATCGAAGATCGCACCATTAACGAGGGTTTCCAGGGATTGTTGATAGCCTTGGGTGAGAAACTGCATCGCTTCGGCCACCCGTTTGGGGGTTTTTAATAAACCTTCTCTTTCGGGATCTTCCCCCACCGAGATCAGGATATTTCTGACCGCATCCATCATCTGTTCTTTGTTTTCGTCGGAAGTTGGATGAATTTGAGCGGTTTTGCCATTGTGGGTGTTGCGATCAGGGCGACTGGTTACGCGTGCTTGGATAGCGTCGGTTAGATTACCGTTTAAACCGTTAGAAGAAGCTATGGTCATAATGAGGATGCCTGTAGGCGAATTGATCGATAAATAGGAGTATTTTGGGTTATAATGCCCCCGCACTGGGCATAATGGTCATCGTGTCCACTACGGCCTGTTTGGGCAGTAACACCGCTTGCAGAATGGCCTGAGCGATGATATCCGGGGTTAACATGGCCGAGCGATCGAAATCTGCTTTGACGCTATCGCTGTCCCAGATGGGAGTATTGACAGCCCCGGGGGTGATAATCGTGACGCGAATGGCGTTAGCCCGCTCCTCGAGGGCTAAAATGCGAGAAAATGCCACTAATCCCGCTTTGCTGACACTATAGGCCCCCCAATCGGGGAAAAAATTATCGGCGGCGATCGAGGAAACATTAACGATCATGCCTCCCCCCTGTTGACGCATGGCAGGTAAAATTCCTTGCACACACTGATAAACGCTGGTTAAATTCAGATCGATCACCCGCTGCCAGTCTGACAAAGGTGTTTCGGCCAAGGGATTTGTGTAACCCATGCCGGCATTATTGATCAGAATGTCGATCGGTCCGGATTCTTGGGCGATTTTAGCGATACTAGGAGCTACTTCCGGGATATCCGCCAAATCTAAGGGGTAAGCTTGGGCTGATACGCCTAAATCTGCCGCCATTCCCGCCACGGTTGCCAATTTTTGCCGATCACGACCGATTAAAACCAGATTAATTCCCGCCTTGGCGAAAGCGAGGGCGGTTTCTTTGCCGATGCCGCTGCCGGCTCCGGTGATCAGCGCTCGCTGTTGACGAATAACAGAGTTCATGGTATAGTTTGAAGTCTCTTAATTCTGGGTAGTTAGGTCAAAATTTTGGCGGTCAGGGGAACCCTAGAAAAGTTTAAGGGAGTTGGGTTGGATCGGAGCAATTTTTCTCGCACCAAAACTGCTGCGGCCACCCCAGGCGGGGGGGAGCATTGACTATCAAGTAGGTTCAAGATTAAGAATCGTTACAAAATTTTACCTAGCCAATTATAGCACTGTTAAGTCAGGGATCACTAATCTTTGTGTATATTCAGATAGATATCTAACCAGGGAGAGAAAAAAGCGGCCTGGTGGGCGAGAATTCTTGAGGCTGTCTTGGTCGAAAACTCCCTCTCCCGGCGCTCAAAACTACTCACCAGAGGAGATGACGGCACTGGGTTGAGTGCGATTGACAATCACCACTCGATCGCCGATAACGGGACTTCTAGCGAGGAGAATTCCCTCGTTATCCTTCATTTCCAAGCGGCGAAAATCGAGACTTTGGCAACGTTGAAAAACCGAATTAGCCAATTTATCCTGTTGTGATGCCTCCAGGCTATACCAATTATTGCCCAAAATAACTACTAGACGACTGGCCAAAAAATCTGCCTCTACGGTAGAAATAATCCCGGCGGGATAACGAGTAGTTAAATCGGTAATTTCCTCTTGAATGGCTGCGACTAAACTTTGTTCGGGAGTTAATCGGGGTTTTGCTTTAGTAATCGGGACGGGAATCGGTGCCTCTGGTGCGGTTAATTCTGGGGGAGTTTCGATAATTTCCCTAGCTGCCGGTGGGGGACTAGAGACAACTTCAGGCATATTTTCGGCAATTTCCCCTGGATTTTTCGGTAAACTGATCACGGCGACTAAGAGGATAGTGACTAAACTTCCTGTTAACAAACCGGTGATTAACCAATCGGGAATTTTTTCGCTAATTCCCCCGGGTAAAAGTCGGCGAATTTTGTTCAAAATTGCCGTCCACCACCCTTCCACCTGCTCGAAATCTGGTAAAATATCGTCGATTCCCTCGACTGCTTCGATGGGAGAATCTGGGGTTAAACTTTGCTCAACTCCTGCAAATTCGTCTGGTTTTAAAGCAGCGGCTAACTGTTGCGTTGAGTTAAGAAGATTATCAACAGCAACTTTTGGGGGTAACACTGTCCCCGTTCCCGTGTTAAGTTGGGAAACGATCAAATTTAACTGCTCGATCGCCTCTTGTAGTCGGATCACCGTTTCTGCTTGGCTGAAATTCTCTCGCTCGTTTGGTTGAGTCATAATCTTTCTTAACCCGCTGCCATTCTTTTTCAAAATATCATTCTATGCGTCGTTTTCTCGGTTTTTTAACCAGTATTTTCCTTGTCTTCCTGACTGCTTGTGGTAGTGTCGCTCCCCCGCAAGAATTTGCCCCTGACGGAGAAATCGTCGCCAAAGCCCTTTTATTACAATTTCGTCACACATCCGATCGCCTTAGTCAATCTTTACAGATCGATGATCCGCAGGTAAAAATTGCTAAAATTAATGTCACCAGTCTGGAACCGATTTATGTGGGCAAGTTACCCGCTTATCACTTGCAGGGGGATTACGATCTAACTCTGCGATTGCCCCATCAAAAAGATACCAAACAACACAACAATTTTGATCTTTATTTACAAAGACAGATCGAGGGTAAAACTTGGCGTTTACTGGAAGAAGTTGCCTCACAATGGCGCAGCTATTTAGTCAAATAACCAGAAAAAGCCAGGGGGTTTTGCTATAGTCTATGATTATCAGCAATGACAATCCTCAAAGGGAAAATTTAGCGATTATGATTACCTGTCCTCGTTGTCAGCAGAAGGTCGATAGTCAAGCCTTGCAATGTCCCTACTGTGCTAATATTTTAAAGGCCTATGGTCATCCCGGCATGACCCTGCATCAAGCTGTCACGGGCGAGTTTTTATGTCAAACTTGTCTCTACCATGGCGATGATAGCTGTAATTTTCCCCAACGTCCCTACGCTACCAGCTGCACTTTATACAAAAATAGCCAAATAATAGCCGAAAAAATTCCTCCTCTCCCTCTCCCTAGGGTTTTTAAAAATTGGTGTCTCAGGAATAAGGGATTATTGCTATTATTAACCCTGATTTTGGGCAGTATTGCCCTGGCTTTTATAAACTCACGTCGTTAATTTTCTTGCTGGCGATCAAGCCTTGATATAAATCTAGATCGAACCAGAAAGTTGTGCCAATTCCCACTTCACTAATCAAATTAATTTGACTATAGTGTTTTTCAATAATATTTTTGACGATCGATAATCCTAATCCCGTCCCTTCTAGAGTATGAACGCGATTTTCTACCCGATAGAATCGATCAAATATGGCACTTTGATCCTCGGCATCAATGCCAATACCAGTATCGGATACTTCCACGCGAATTTTGGGAGTTTCTTGGGGATTATCTCTGCTTATTTTATAGGCACGAATCACCACTTTACCGCCGGCAGGAGTAAATTTTAGGGAGTTACCGACTAGATTAGTTAATACCTGTAAAAGTAGATCATAATGACCTAAAATTGGTAGTAAATTGGCTTCAATTTCCGAGCTTAATTCTAGTCCTTTATCCCTAGCATTGAGTTGATAGGTTCTTAGGGTTTGTTCGATTAATTGTCCGATATCGAGCGCATCTAAGTTATAGTTACGCGAGGATTCTAACCGAGAAAGATCGAGAACATCATTAACTAAACGAGTTAAGCGATCGGTTTCATGATTGGCGGTTTCTAAAAACTCTCTTTTTTCTGTATCGCTGAGATCCTCACCAAATTCTGTCAGGGTTTCAATAAAAGATTTGATGTTAAATAAAGGGGTTCTTAACTCATGGGAAACATTGCTGATAAATTGACTTTTTGCCTCATTTAATTCTGTTTCTCTAGTGATATCCTGTAGCGTCATGGCAATTCCCCGGACATTCTCCCGATGCTGATCGAATACCTGAGTTAACAAAAGGCGAATTGTCCGGGGTTTCGGGTTAGTTAAAGATAATCTAAATTCTGCTGGGGAATAGTTATTATTTTCCTGATCAGTAACAGCATTTTTCTGATTTTGATTAGCCGATTCTTCTGGCTGGAGGGTTTCTCCTGCCGCAATTTGATAGAGAGGTTTAGTTAGTCTAACCGTTAACTCCGAAGGAAAAAGATGTAGAACATTTTGACCGATAATTTCCCGATCTTCCCAGCCAAATATCTCCCGAGCTGCGGGATTAATTAATAATAATTGAAAATTAGTATCTAAGAGAATTGCTCCATCAGCAATAGTGGACATTAACGTATCTAATTTGGCTTTTTCGGCGGTCATTTCTTCGATATTTTGTTCTTCGTATCGTTCTAACTTTTCCGCCATTTCATTAAAACTGAGAATTAATTCTCCTAACTCTCCTCCCAGGGGTAAATCAACGCGCTGCTTAAAATTTCCCGCTGCAATATTTTTGACCCCGACTAATAACTCCTTGATCGGTTTGGTGATAGTTAAAGCATTAAAAACCGCCCCGAGAATCACCATAGCCCAGATCGAGACAAAAACGGCAATAGTCACATCACGGGTTAGATTAGAAGAAGCCACCACAATAGCGTTAGGATTGATCCCGATCGCTAATACTCCCAAATATTTGCCCTCATGATTTAAGGGAACAAAGACATCGGTTACTTCACCGTCGGGGGTTTTATGCTGACGGATGAGGGGAGTTTCCCCATTTTCGCCATAATTTTCCGGTAATTGAATGCGACGCTCGATCGTCAGGGAGTTCTTAACTTCGGCGGTAGAATAGGGAATACCGAAAAATATTTCACCCTCCTCGTTAGCGTAGATCAAATAACGCACACTGGAGGTACTACTATAAAAACGGGCTGAAAAACGGGCTAAATCGGTTAAATTGTCCTCAGCAATCAGAGGGGAGACATTAGCGGCTAATAACAGCCCTAAATCCCGGCCAAAACGGGTATCATTGAGACGGACATCCTGCTGGATCGTGTTAACCGCCCAAAAGGTTAAACCACTCATCAACAAAGAAACGGCTAAAGTAGCCGCGGCCATTAATTTAGTTTGGAGGGTGAATTCAGACCACCAACGGGCGATCGCTTCTCGGAGAATGGGCAGAAAATTAAACACGGTTAGGGAGGATTAATCGGTGTTCTTGAGGAGTCTATCGCTCAAATCGCGGGTTAACACGATCATCTTAACTCATTATTAAGCTGGTAGCGGTTAAGCTGGCAGTAATCTCACCTAAGTCTCCGAGAAAGTCAAGAAATGTCCAAAAGCGCCAAGAGTTCTAATTTTAGCTACCCCCGGTACCTCTGTGGTGTAAATGCTGAACACACCTAAATTTTGCCGTTGACTAGAGGTTTCGATCGCTGGTTTTAAGATTTGATTTTTGATCACATTTCTGGCTGCCACTGGTAAAGAATCGATCGAGTCACAGAGACTGATTTTTTCGCAAGCGATTTTGTCGGCATGAGCGAGAAGTTTTTCCGAGGCGTATTCGCTGTAAAGTTCTTGGGGTGGATTGGTAAATCCCATAATCCCCGCTACCACCCCCAATGCGATCGCTCCCTTGAAGAAATTACCCCCCATAGCTACTTAGCTCCTTGATTTTGTCTTCTCCACTCTATTTTGACAAGACATTTTCGATCCGGCTAGGGGGCAGTGTTAATTTCTTAAACCAATACCGGGTGCATAGCACTCTAGTACATTTCCCGTGAGACTGCAACTAATTAACAGATAATCGCAGTGAGAACAGGCGGTGCTAACGAGATGGTGTTCTAAAATATGCTGTCTTTCGGCAAAATTTCCACAATTAGGACAGCGTACTTGTTGCAGGGTGATCATAGCAAACCTCGTTAATTAGTTATCTTTTGTATATAAAGCTAGTTTTTCTTGATCCCAATCGGTTTAAGCCTATTTTTTCCTTGATCCCCATTATGGAGTCGCTAATCTGATCTGGCTAGTAATTTTTACTAAACTTTGCAATTTTTCTTGAAAAATTTAATAATTTCTTTCTAGGGTTTTTTACCGTGATCGGATATGTGTCGGTAATTTTGGGGAAGAGAAAACCAGAAAATGAACTCTTAAACTGCCGATCCCTTACTGCTATAATTACGGCTGATATTATTGATTATCCTATGAAGTATGCTCTGGTTCACGAGTGGTTAACCCCAAAGGCGACGGGGGGATCGGAATTAGTGGTTAAGGAGATTTTACAATGTCTAGAGGCGGATTTATACGCTTTGGTCGATTTTGAGTCCACTAATCCCGATAGTTATCTCTATGGTCGCTCGATCGGGACAACTTTTCTGCAAAACTTCCCGAAAGCGAGAAATGGCGTACAAAAATACTTACCTTTTCTTCCCCTGGCGATCGAGCAGTTAAATTTAGAGGATTATGATGTGATTTTATCCTCCTCCCATTGTGTGGCTAAAGGGGTGTTAATTCGACCGGATCAGGTGCACATTTGTTATTGTCACACTCCGATGCGTTATGCTTGGGATTTAACTTTTGACTATCTGGCTAATAGTAAGTTAGGACAGGGATTACCCGGTATTTTCACCCGTTATCTCTTGCATGGGTTGCGTCAGTGGGATGTGATTTCTGCTAATCGTGTGGACTATTTTCTGGCTAATTCCCACCACACCGCTAGACGAATTTGGCGCTGTTATCGACGGGAGGCAAAAGTTATTTATCCTCCCGTACAAATCGAGCGTTTTCCCTACCAAGAGAAAAAAGAAGATTTTTATTTAGTAGTCTCTCGTTTGGTTAGTTATAAAAAAGTCCCTTTAATTGTGGAAGCGTTTAATCAATTGGGATTACCCCTAGTGGTTATTGGAGATGGTCCACAAATGGCTTTAATTCGACAGTTAGCCAAGGATAATATTCAGATTTTAGGGGCAGTATCCGATCAAATGGTAGCAGAATATATGTCGAAAGCAAAAGCGTTTATTTATGCTGCTTGTGAGGATTTTGGTATTGCTTTAGTGGAAGCGCAAGCTTGTGGTACTCCCGTGATTGGATTTGCTGCCGGAGGTGCTTTAGAAACCGTGCGAGATCTGCGGGAAAATTCTCCCCAGGGAACAGGATTACTTTTTGGGGAACAAAATCCCCAATCCTTGCAGGAAGCGGTTAAATATTTTGTCGATCATGCGGATAAAATTGACCCAGAAAATTGTCGGCAACAGGCTAATAGATTTACTCCTGAAATCTTTCAAAGTAACTATAGTTTATTTGTCGAGGAACATTCAATATCTAAAAATTATTGCTAACTTTAATTAGAGCAGTTATCCTAATGGTGAGCTAGGAAGTTTTCGTTTTAGGGAGTCGGTCATCGATCGTTGATAAAAAATTAGGTTATACAATATTTTGATGAGAAACGCTGTAAAAGAGGGCGAATGCAATTCGCCCCTACAATATTTTGATGAGAAACGTTGTATTTCCTCAATGGTGGGAGTGCATCACCTGCGCTCAAAATGTAATATTATGGATATTTCTCTAACGTGGAGATCTAGCCAACGCTGATAGCTTACCGTGGTGATTGTGATGACAGAAAAGCGAGGATTATAGCCGTGCCTTGGAATCGAGTTAATCAATGGGTAGAAAGACGCTCTTTAGTGGCCTTAGAATCAGCTTATCAGAGAGCGCTGAAAATTAAAGCGATCGAAGATAAACATTTTGGGGGACAAAAAATTTCCCCGGCTGCCGTGGGAGGAAAAAGTGTTTATGATTACTTTCAAAGTACCCTAGAGCGAGAATTATTACAGATACGTTTCGATTTAACTCAAGTGCGTCTGGGTAATTTTATCAATCCGCAAACTAACCCAGAAAATAATAACATCCTAGAGACTTTAAAGGCGATCGAGGATATTATCGGTAAATATCGCCTAGATTTAGGGGAATTGCTGCCCCCATTACCGAATAATCAAACCCCAAATCTGCCTAATGCCAATCTCACCAGTGATAAACCCAGGGATAAAGATAACCAGATAATTTCTCCTGCAACCAGTAATAAATTTTTTAACTTCCAGCAAGAATTAACCCCCGAATACGAACAAACCGTTATTAAACAACTCCGTACCCTGCGACAACAACAACGGATTGCTATCCGTTTTATCCTGATTATTATTTTAGTTCCTCTCTCGGTGCAGTTTATTAGTAAAAACTTCGTTTTTAGCCCTGTCTTAAACTATTTTGGTGTGGATAGAGCGAAAATATCAGAAGTTTATATTTCTCAGGAAATTGGTGAAAAATATCTCAGGGAATTTGCTAGACTTCAAGAAATACAAGAAATCAAGCACGTTTTAGGAGTAGCAAAAGTAGGACATGAATCAGAAGAAACCTTTCGGGAACAGGTGCAAGAATTATTCAGAGAAGCGGGTTATGAAAGTCAAGATGGTTGGAAAAACTTGCTCTCCGATATTACTGGAGTAATAGCCTTTATCGCGATCTTAATTTTTGGTCGTCAACAATTGGCAATTACGCGAGCCTATCTTAGTCGTTATTTTCTCAGCTTAAATGATATCACCAAAGCCTTTATCTTTATTCTCTTTACCGATATATTTGTCGGGTTTCACTCGGCGGAGGGTTGGACGGTAATCTTAGAAACTTTGTTCCGGCACTTTGGTTGGCGCGAGAATATTACATTCATTAGCTTGTTTGTGGCCACTGTTCCCGTTATCCTAGATACCATCTTTAAACTATTAATATTTAATTATCTGACTCGTAAATCTCCCACCGCCGCAACTATCCTAGAAAAGATGAACCAGTAACGCCCTATGATCCTCAGTATTGCCGATACTTTCATTAAAAGACCCGTTCTGACCACAGTTTGCTCGATTTTAATCGTTTTGATCGGAGCGATCGCTGTTCCCTTTTTACCCCTAGAAAAACTGCCCCAGTTGGCATTTATTCAGGTGGCGGTAAATGCCAACTATTTGGGAACCGATGCCAAAACCGTACAGGATAACGTTACCACGGTACTCGATCGCCAGATTAACGGGACAGAACAGATTGTTTATATGCAGTCCCAGAGTACCAACACCGGACAAAGTACGGTGAATGTCTTTTTCCCGGTGGAAATGGATCGTAACATTGCCCAAGTCTTGGTACAAAACCGTGTCAGTACCGCCGCCGCTAGTTTACCTGAAGAAGTGAACCGGCAGGGGGTGACAACCAATACCCAATCCCCCAGCGTTACCCTTGCCTACGGGATTTCCGCCAAACCGGACGAAAAGGGCAATTATCCCTACGATACAGTCTTTTTAAGTAACTTTGTTGATCGAGTCATCGATGCCGAGATTCGCCGGATCGAGGGGGTTGGTAGTACAACCATCATCGGGGAAAGGGAATACGCCCTGCGTTTTTGGCTTAATCCCGATGCTTTAGCCGCTAGGGGCGTATCGGCGGAACAAGTAGTACAGGCGATCCGAGAACAGAATATTCAGGTGGGTGCGGGGACAATTGGCGGTGATCCCAGTCCCGAAGAGCAGCAATTCCAGATCGCCATTCGCGCCGTTGGTAGGGTTGCCACCGGGGAGGAAGCAGAAAATATCGTCGTCAAAGTCGGTGAAAATGGCGATTTAATCCGAATTAAAGACGTGGGACGGGCAGAAATCGGAGCCGAAAGCTACAGTACCGCCGCCTATTTCGACAAATCCCCCGCCGTCGTCTATATCGTCTATCAGTTACCCGGTTCCAACGCTTGGAATACTGCCAAACTGGTGAAAGAAAAAATGGCGGAACTAGAACCGAGTTTCCCCCCGGGGTTAAATATCGCCATTACCCTCGATAATACCGCCTTTGTCGCCGCTTCCCTGGAAGAAGCCTTTAGCACTCTGGTGGAGGCGATTTTACTGGTTATTCTCGTCATTTTTATCTTCCTTCAGGATTGGCGCACCACGATCATTCCGGCGATCGCTATTCCCGTATCTTTGATCGGAACCATGGCCGTCGCCCTGGCTTTAGGCTATTCTCTCAATAACCTCTCCTTGTTTGCCGTCATTCTGGCCACCGGTTTAGTGGTGGACGACGGCATCGTGATTGTAGAGGCGGTATCGGAAAAATTACGGCAGGGAATGCGGCCATTTCAAGCTGCCCTTGATGCCATGGGCGAGTTAACCTCGGCGGTTATCGCCAGTTCTCTTGTACTATTAGCGGTTTTTATTCCCGTCACCTTCTTCCCCGGTACGGTGGGGATCGTTTATCGACAATTTGCCGTCATCATCTCCGCTTCAATTATCATCTCCACCTTTAACGCCCTCAGTTTTTCCCCCACCATGTCGGCGATTATCATGAAAGCGCCCCAACGCACCCGCGGACCCTTGGGACTGTTTTTCGAGGGCTTTAATCGGGGTTTCAACGCAGTTAAAGAGGGCTATCGACGCTCGATCGAATTTCTGATCCGCATCCGTTTTTTAGTGTTACCCTTCTTTATCGCCGCCCTCTTTCTCACAGCTTGGAGTTATAGCACCACTCCCCAGGGTTTTATCCCCGAAGAAGACCAAGGTTATGCCTTCGTTTTGGTGCAAGCACCCGCCGGGGTTTCCTTGCGCTACACCGATCAGGTTATCCGTCAGATTAACGAAGAAATTCTCGACGGTATCGAAGAAATCGAACACTTTGTCGGTATGGCGGGCTTTAGTTTTGCCGGAAGTGGTAGCAACCAAGGGCTATTTTTTGTCAAGTTAAAAGAATGGTCGGAACGGCCCGGCGAAGATAAGT
The DNA here is from genome assembly GCF_021300285.1 of Microcystis sp. 49638_E5. Classification (NCBI taxonomy): domain Bacteria; kingdom Bacillati; phylum Cyanobacteriota; class Cyanophyceae; order Chroococcales; family Microcystaceae; genus Microcystis; species Microcystis sp. 49638_E5. The sequence goes on from NZ_JAJTDH010000009.1 coordinate 14,413, forward strand.
CGGTTTTCGGGGTTCTGCGGAAAATTAACCAGCAATTAGCCACTAAAGTCCCAGATGCTCGCGCTTTCGCCGTTAATGCGCCCCCCGTGGATGGATTAAGCTCTACCGGCGGTTTCGAGTTATTTATCCAAAACCGCGCTTCTTTCCCCATGGACGCTTTGATTGCCAACGCTAATAAAGTCATGGCCGAGGCCCGAACAAGACCGGAATTATCGGGAATTTTCACCCAATTTACCACCGACACGCCGATGCTGGAACTTTCCATCAATCGCAACCAGCTACAGGCCCAAAACGTCGATATGCAGGCCGTTTTCGGAACCCTGCAAACCTATCTCGGTTCCAACTTCGTTAACCAATTCGTCTTAGGCGATCGCTTGTATCGAGTCTTTGCCCAAGCAGAAGCGGATTATCGTTCTAATCCCGAAGATATTAACCGTCTTTACGTCCGTTCCCGTACCGGGGCCAATATTCCCCTATCGGGTTTAGTTAGCGTCAAACGCTTCACCTATCCACCGATTATCACTAACTTTAACCTCTATCCCTCGATTAACGTTCAGGGTAGTCCCGCCCCCGGTTTTAGTACGGGACAGGCGATCGCAGTGATGGAAGATGTTTGTCGGAAAGTCCTGCAGCCCGGTTTCGGTTACGCTTGGACGGGTACAGCTTTCCAAGAAAAAACTTCCGCCGGGGCTGCCCCAGTTATCTTCGGATTAGCCTTTATCGTGGTTTTCCTCGTCCTTGCGGCCCAGTACGAAAGCTACATTGACCCGATTATCATCATGATTACGGTTCCCCTAGCGATCCTAGGTGCCATGGGGGCCTTACTGTTGCGGGCGAATTTCCTACAAGTGGGTAGTCTCTTCCCGGCGGTGAATAATAATATCTATGCTCAGGTGGCTTTGGTCATGTTGATCGGTTTAGCGGCTAAAAATGCGATTTTAATCGTGGAATTCGCTAACCAGTCCCGTACTTTGGGTTTAAGTATTCCCGATGCGGCAGCCCGGGCCTCGACGGAACGCTTAAGACCGATTCTGATGACGGCTATTTCCGGTTTAGTCGGTTTCTTGCCCTTGGTTATCGCTTCCGGCGCCGGGGCGATGAGTCGTTGGTCCCTGGGAACTGCAATCTTAGGCGGTTATCTGATTTCCACGGTGTTGAGTTTATTTCTCGTCCCGGTGTTGTATGTGCTGATCAAACAGTTCGAGGCCCGATTCCTCTCCTCGAAACCCCCGAAAAGTGGCGGTTCTGGCGGCAAAAAAACCCCTTCTCTCGATGGGGAAAGAAATACATCAGAAACCCCGATAGAAGAAGGGGCCATTTCCTCTTTGAAAATCTCTCCTCAGTCCCCGAATGACTAGGGTGTTGGATTTTGGGGGTTAGGTGTTCGGTCGTCGGTCGTCGGTCGTCAGTAGTCAGTAGTCAGTAGTCAGGAGATTATTTTTATTTATTCTTCCCACTCCCCAATTCATAATTCATAATTCATAATTCATAATTCCCATATCTGATAACTGAAAATAATGAGTCTAGAATCTACTGCTAACGAGGCGATCGCTCATAATTTAGAGCAATTCCTGCTAGTTTTGACCATTTCCTTGAGTGTCGCCACTTTATCGAGAACCGTTGCCTTCCTCCGCAAAATTCCCTACACCCTGCTGTTAGTTATTGTCGGTATGGGTTTAGCTTTTTTAGATTTGCGTTTGGTCAATCTTTCCCCGGAATTAATTCTGGAAATTTTTCTGCCTCCCCTCCTTTTTGAAGCCGCTTGGAATATTCCTTGGGCTAAATTAAAGGAATATTGGGTTACTATCGTCCTTTTTGCCGTTATCGGGGTGATTATCTCCGTTTTGGGGGTTGCCTATCCCCTACATATTTTTGCCAATTTACCCCTATCGATCGCTTTTCTCTTGGGGGCTGCCCTAGCTGCCACCGATCCCGTCTCTGTAATTGCCCTATTTAAAGAATTGGGGGCCAGTAAAAAACTGACGATCCTGATGGAAGGGGAAAGTCTCTTTAATGATGGGGTCGCTGTGGTGGCTTTCGTCCTCTTGGTGGGGATTCCCTTGGGAGTCGATACCTTTTCCGTACCCGTCACGATCGCTCGTTTCTGCACCTTTGTGGGGATTGGCATCGGTGTGGGTTGCGTGATCGGTTTCGGCATTTCCTACCTTACCCAACGCTTCGATCTGCCTTTCGTGGAACAGTCTCTCACCCTAGTTTCTGCATACGGAACCTATCTCGTCACGGAAAAATTAGGCGGATCCGGTGTGATTGGGGTGGTAATTGTCGGGATTATTCTCGGTAATCTCGGTTCGCGCATTGGTATGAGTCCCCGCACGCGCCTGGTAGTTAGCGAATTTTGGGAATTTATCGCCTTTTTTGTCAATTCCATCATCTTTTTACTGATCGGCGATCAAACTCGTTTTGAGAGTCTTGGTAGTCACTTAACCGGGATTTTAATAGCGATCGCTGCTATGGTGGTTTCCCGTCTGTTCTCAATTTTTGGACTAGGGGCAATTAGTAACCTAATTACGGGCAATAACATCAATTTCAAGGAAAGAACGGTGTTATGGTGGGGAGGATTGCGCGGTTCGGTTTCGATCGCCCTAGCGTTAAGTGTTCCCACGGCTATCCCCTACCGTCAAGAAATTATTGACGTGGTTTTTGGGGTGGTTTTATTTACTTTATTGGTGCAAGGATTATCTATACAATGGCTGTTAAATGCCCTCAATCTTATCGGTGATCAACCGATTCGCGCCGAATATTCGGCCCTAATTGCTCGTCAAATTGCTTTAACTAGGGTGTCTAATTATCTGCAACAACCAGAACGTTTTCCCGATATCGATCCCGAATTTTATCGCTATAAAAAAACTCTGGTGGAAGGACAATTAAAGTCCTTGCGGGATCAGTTGCAAAAATTACTACAGGAACATCCACAATTAAAAGATGTGGTGGCCGAACAATTTCAAGATACTTTACTCGATATCGAAGCTAATACCTACGCAGAATTAATTCGAGCCGGTCGTTTAAATGAAAATCTCGTTCCCCTTTTAGTGGAGGTAGAAGAAGAAAAAGAGAGGGTTTAATGATCAAGTCATGGAAAATCAAAGAATTTTTGCTAAAAATTGCTGAGTTCGATCGGATTGGGGATGATTAAAAAATTCTGCTGGGGGGGCAATTTCCAAAATTAAACCCTGATCCATAAATACCACTCGATCGGCCACTTCTCGCGCGAATCCTACCTCGTGGGTGACACAAACCATGGTCATCCCCGATTTGGCTAAACTTTGCATCGTTTCCAAGACTTCTCGCACCATTTCTGGGTCTAAAGCTGAGGTGGGTTCATCGAATAACATCACCTTCGGCTGCATGGCCAAAGCGCGAACGATCGCCACCCGCTGCTGTTGTCCTCCCGATAACTGAGGGGGATATTTAAGCGCTTGTTCGAGAATACCAACTTTTTCGAGGAGTTTTCTCGCTATTTCCTCCGCTTGCGCTTTTTTCCAACCGCGCACCCACATCGGACCGAGGGTGACATTATCTAATACCGTCAGATGGGGAAAGAGGTTAAATTGTTGAAAAACCATGCCAACTTCCTGACGGATTGCCTCGATATTTTTGAGGTTGTGAGACACAGTTATTCCGTCAATAATAATGCGGCCTTTTTGATAGGATTCCAACCCGTTAAAAGTGCGAATAAAGGTGGATTTTCCTGAACCGGACGGTCCCATAATCACGACAACTTCCTGTTTATTAACGGTGAGATTGACTCCCCGCAAAGCATGAAAGCGGTTATCATACCATTTTTCCACCGCTTCGGCAATTATAATCGGTTCACTGTTGTGAGAGTCCATATTTTTGAGAGTTTATTGATTATCTGTATCGGGAAACCACTGTTTCTCAAGAATTTGTCTCAGAGAGTAGGGACAAATTATCGGTAAATTTTTTAATCCTGTCTTTTTTTCGGCAATTAAGCGAGCGTTTTCATAGATATTCTCTAACTCTAGTTCTAGAAATTTGCTTAAATTGGTGGTGAGCTTATCTTCTAATTGTACTCGAAAAGTGATAATGTCTGCCGCCCAATGATTACTATTTCTTTCTCTTTCTGTTGTCCAAAATTGATAGAGTAACAGATGGATTATTATTTGTAAACTTAAACTTTTAACAGCAGTTTTTTCGCTTCGTCCCAAAGCTGCCAACTCCTCGATTAAATGTTCGTAATCTAACTGATCTAACTGACGATTTTTTAATAACTCGATCGTCTCGCTTAACCAGCGATCATACTCCCGTTCATAAAGCTGTTCTAAAGCAAGCATTGTCCTTGATTAAATGGGGACAGAAGAAAAATAACCCGTTCCTAGGAATGATAGCACAAAAGATATGAACGGTACGGGATTAGTGTAAATATTTGTGAATTAATAATGATGACAGTAAAAAATGCTTGACCATGAGGTAAAAAAAAGGTTAAATTATGGTTAGGCTGAGAACCCACACATCCTAGATAATGAGGCTATCATGGAGATCGATAAACTCAAAGCAATTGCTCAAAAAGTTGAAACCTCTCGTTCTCAAATCCAAAACGAACAGGCAACCAAAACAGCTTTTATTATGCCTTTTTTGCAAGCATGGGGTTACGATGTATTCAATCCCATGGAAGTTCACCCCGAATATAGTGCAGATTTAACTGGATTAAAAGGGGAAAAAGTAGATTATGCTATTTGTTTGGACAATCAACCGATTATTTTGATGGAATGTAAAAGCTGTCATCAAAATCTTGAGCATCCTAAACATAGTTCCCAACTGCATCGATATTTTAACGCAACTGGAGCTAACTTTGGAGTTTTAACTAATGGGATTATCTATCGGTTTTATACGGATATCGTCAAGGATAATATCATGGACGATAAGCCATTTTTTGAGTTTAACATTCTCGACTTTGACGACTCTTCTGTTAACGAATTAAAACGATTTTCTAAATCTAGCTTTAATTCTGACGAACTAGAAGAGGTTGCTCGCAATTTATTGCACACAAAAGAAGTTAAAAAAGTGATTGCCCAGCAATTAAATGATCCTTCCCCCGAATTTGTTAAGTTTTTTGTTAGTCATGTGTATTCTGGGGTGAGAACTGCATCGGTTGTCGAAAAATTCAAAGAAATTATTAAGCGTTCTCTCAAAGAGTATATCAATGATATCATCAAAGAAAAATTTGAGGAAGTTTTAGGAAAAGAACCTGAACCAAATCCTCCTGATACACCAGCATTAGAAGATACTCCACCAGAAGAAACAGGGGAAGATAAAATTAATACGACCCCCGAAGAATTGGAAGGATTTTACATTATTAAATCAATTCTACGGGAAGAAATCAATACCGCACGCATTCAATTCAAAGACACTAGAAGTTATTTTGGTATCAACTTAGATGGAAAAGTAACCAAAACAGTCTGTCGTCTGCGCTTCAATGAAAAAACTGGCAAGAAATCAATCAGTATTCCCGATAACGTCGAAACTGGCAAAGAAGCAACCACCAATATAGACAGTCTTGATGAAATTTATGGAGTCGCTGAATTTCTGAAATCTCGTATCCGCTATCTGACTCAAGATATTTATAAAAGCAAGTCAGAAAAAACGGAAAGTATAGTCATTTCAGATAAGTCTGATACAGTCTAGGCCGACAAAACCCTTATGAAATCTCGGATTGATATTCTCAATCTTAATTGAAATGACTATATCTAAAATAATTAGCCCCTATCTCTTTAACGACCGATAGGGGTTTTTAATGATATAATTTTTAGTAATCGCTGATTATCGTTGTAAAATTTTATCTAGGTATAGGAAGTTACGGTTAAGTAAGTGGTCATGAAAAGGAGACGGGAAACAGGAGATAGGAAAAAGCTGATAACTAGAAGTTCATTAAAACTTCAACACATTTGAGGAGATAACTTAGTTTTTTGTCACCCTTTTCAGCTAAACTAAGTTTATGACTAAAAGCCTAGAAAACATTACCATTCATCAGTTTAGAGGACTGCGAGAGCTTGAGCTAAAGAATCTCGGACAGATTAACCTGCTTGTGGGAATTAATAATTCGGGAAAAACCAGCGTTCTCGAAGCGTTATCTATTTATTGTCATCCCCTAGATCTAAAAGTTTGGCTAAATACTGCTAGACAAAGAGAACAAGAGTACAGAGTTTCTCGGACTCCTTATCTAGATTCCCTACAGTGGTTATTTACCCACGAGGCAATGATTGAGCAAGAACAACTTAATCACGGGGTTATATCAATCACAGGAAATGGCTCCTTTAAAGTTCAGAAAATCGAGGCAATTTATGAAGAACTCGAAGGAATTATTTTAACTGACAGTCCCGAAGACAAGCTTAATCCTAATGAGATAATTAGCGAAGAAAATGAAGATTTAATTGATAATAATGAAGAGTTATGGGAAACAAGAAAAGGTATAAATTTATCGATAACAGTATTTCTTGCTGAAGAACAATTAAGTTTAATTAATTATCCCCAAAATCCCCTGAAAGAAAACTATCAACTTTGGGAAAATAGCCCTCTCTCTAGACTATCGGGAAAAAAAGAACCTAGCTTACTAACTTCTCTGGTTAGTCCCGCTTCTCATCGTTCTGATATTGGTCAATTTCGGTTACTTTCAGAAGTGAGATTTGCCAATTTTAAAACAGATGTTATCGATTTACTGCGTCAAATGGACAGTAATATTTCTGACTTAGAAATTCTCTTACCTCCTCATTCTTTATCTGCCAGATTTAATATTTATATTCAACATGAAAAATTGGGACTTGTCCCCGTTAGTACCTTTGGTGATGGGGTGCGTCGCTTACTTCATATCGCCCTCAAACTTGCCAGTGTTAAAGGTGGAATTTTATTCATTGATGAATTAGAATCAGCTATTCATACAGAGGCACTGCAAAGTTCTTTTAATTGGTTAGTTAAATGGTGTCAAAAAATGAATGTACAACTGTTTGCTACTACCCACAGTCTAGAAGCTGTTGATGCTCTTTTAGAAGTCACCGAACCAGAATCAGATTTAGTGCTTTATCGTCTCGAACCAAAGGAAAATTATACTAGAGTAGTTAGACATGATTGGACTCGATTAAAAAGCTTACGAGAAGACTTAGGACAGGAGGTTCGTTGGTGAGTCGAGAACATATATTGATTGGAGTGGAGGGTAATCATGATCAAGCTTTTCTGGTGAAAGTTATGTGTAAACTGCTGGGGTTTTCTAAATGTGAAGAACTCTCAAATCTAGAGCCAATTTGGAAAAAATTTATTCCGAAATATCCTCCTCCTAAAACTGGAAAACTTTACATCAGACTCGATATGCCATCTATTCTTTATACTGAGACTTTATCCGTGGCAATTTATGCCGGGGGTGGCAGTGAATTAATTAAAAATTTAACCAATAAACTTGCCGATATGGATTATAACAATGAATTATCAGCTTTTGCCATTATTGCCGATGCGGATAAAGATAACCCAGCAGAAGTTGCTCGCAAATATCATCAGGGTTTTCGGGAATATTTTCCCGACTTTCCCAGGGTAGTAGCTGCTACGGGAACTATTCAAGAAAACAGACCAAGAGTCGGATTATATATACTGCCTAATAATGTTGATCAAGATGTCTTAGATACCCTACTTTGTGATTGTGGAAAAATCGCCTATCCTGAATATATGAACAGAGCAAAAGCATATATTCAACAATTTTCCGAGGAAGAAATTAGTCAAATTGGCTGGAAACCTTTTGATAAAGAAAAAGCCACTATTGCCGCCATTGCTAGTATTCTTAAACCTGGAAAAACCAACACCGCAACCATTTCCGATGATCGATGGATTAGCGAACAAACTGCAACACAAATACCATCACTACAAAATCTCTTAACTTTCCTGAAACAACTACTCAAAATGGAGTCGATATAATTATATTTATCTGCTGAAAACTTGGGGAGTTACGAACTAATGCTTAATTCTCTCAATATAACTTTTGCCTTTTGCATGAGTGCCTCTTGCCTATTACATTATCTATGTCACAACTAAAGAAAAGTGGTATAACTTAATTGTGTCAAAGCTTAGAAAAAAAGCGAACTTCTCTAGGGAGAAATTCGCCGTAATTTCCAGAAACTCTGAATTTATTAATTAGGCACGAGCTTCGAGACGACCGTAGAAAATGCCGCGAATTTTCACTTCTTCAGCATCTTTTGCCCCTAAATCGGTGTCGGAAGGCTGCTCACTTTCAAAAACACCAGCAAACTCGCCGGTAGAAGCGTCAACTTTAGTTACCTGTAAAGACATAGTACCTTTACCCAGTTCCGTTGCTTTGACGTTAGCGCGTTGGAAATCTTGACTATCAGCACTAGCGGGTAAAGCGACAGCATTATCATAACCCGTCACCACACCCCGACCTTTGGGATCCAAGAAACCAGCGCCACGATAGGAAGGAACTTTAAAGTCGCCTTCAAAATCGGTGGAACTGTTAATCGAGTTAAAGCCGGCTTCGGTTTTGCCGGTGAAACCTTTAATGGTAAAGAAGAGGGGAACTCTTTCACCTCCGGGTAATTGTACGGTAATGGGTTGGAAATCGATACCGTCTTCTTCCTTGAGGGTTAAAACACCGTCTTCACCTACGGTTAAACTCGCTGTCATCTGTTCTAAACTGGTGGTATCTCTGGTTAGGAGTTTACCCTGGATAAAAGTGGCTGCTTCCCGCTTATTAACGGGTTCACCCTTGACAAAATATTCTTGGGGTTCCAAGCATAAATCTGTCACCACATAACTCTCGCCGCGTTCTAAGGGGAGAGTACCCCGGGTGAACTCGGAAATCTGGGGACATTTGTTAGCTAATCCCGTGTTTAAAATTTCATCATAGGTTAGCTCGTTTCTATTCAGGACGGCACTAGGCGCGTCGCTACAAGCTGTCAACACCCCCAAGCACAAGGCTAAAAAGGCAACTAACAAGGCACGAAATCTCATCTATGTCAACCTCTCTTTGTCAATCTTTACAATTACTACCCTTGATCCATAGCCTGATGAATTATCGAATCGGTCGGGCCAATTCACCGAAACTCAGTTTATCAAAGATCCGTGACCATTGAGAAGATGGGGGACAGGGAGAGGAGAGACAGAAGGCAATAGGCAATAGGCAATAGGCAATAGGCAATAGGCAATAGGCAATAGGCAATAGGCAATAGGCAATAGGCAATAGGCAATAGGCAGCTTTGTTCTCCCCACTCCCCACACCCTACACCCTACACCCTACACCCTACACCCTACACCCTACACCCTACACCCTACACCCTCTTTCAAGTCAGAAGGCTCTAAGAAACTCATAGCTGATGACTGATATGATCGGTGTGACTGTTTTCAGGTGCAGAAATTTCGATGAATAGCCGATTGCCGGGAGATAATAGCCAATTAGATAGCCAACTGCATTCCCTTGTAACGACGGTGACAGCGATCGCCGAAGAACAACAGGGAGATTGTAACGGTTTGTTAAGGTTGCTGCGAACTTTAGAAAATTTACATCGGCAAATTCGCGAGCAGATGTTCGAGCCATCTTTACCCAATACTCGTAAGGACTTATACGGATTACTCCGGGATATCGAGGAAACCGGGGGATGGCCCTATATAGAACGGATGAAGTTACAAATGTTAATGGAAAAATTATTAATCAGTGAAGCCGGTGCGCTCGATCCGGCGGCAAAAACCGATGATCGGGAAAAATGAGTGTCCAGAGAGTACGGAGCGGGTTACAGTATTGGGAAAATGGATATTTTAGGGGTAGTTCGTAAATCATGACCACCGTGAACCCGATTAAATTTGGAACCGATGGCTGGCGCGGGATTATCGCCGCCGATTTTACTTTCGATCGAGTCGCTCTGCTCGCTCCCTTGGCGGCTCAGGTTTTAGCGGATAATTATGGTCAGATCACGGGTTCGCGGACGATGATCGTCGGCTATGATCGGCGGTTTATGGCGGAGGATTTTGCTCAAACTGCGGCGGAATCGCTGCAAAAAGCCGGTTTTGATGTGCTTCTCTCCCAATCCTACGCTCCCACTCCCGCTTTTAGTTGGGCAGCTCGCTCAGAAAATGCTCTCGGTGCGATCGTCTTAACCGCCAGTCATAACCCAGCTAAATATCTCGGTTTGAAGGTTAAAGGTTATTTTGGTGGTTCTGTCTCGCCGGAAATTACCCAACAAATTGAAGCTTTATTATCTAATCCGCCCCAATTTAAGGCCAATGCAGGTAAATTAAGCACTTTTGAACCGTGGTCAGGTTATTGTCAGGGTTTACGCCAAAAAGTTAATATTACCGCTATTGCCGAGGCGATCGAATCGGGACAACTAAAAGTTTATTCCGATGTCATGCACGGTGCGGCGGCTACCGGTTTAGAGCGTCTTTTGGGGGTGGGGATCACGGAATTACGCGGCAATCGCGATCCTTTGTTCGGTGGCGGCTCTCCGGAACCTTTACCGAGAAATTTGACGGAAATCATCGATAAACTGGCTCACAGCGCAAATTTAGCCCCTTTGCGAGTAGGTTTGGTCTTCGATGGCGATAGCGATCGAGTGGCGGCGATCGATGGTCAGGGGAATTTTTTAAGCACCCAAAATCTCATCCCGATTTTAATCGAGCATTTAGCCGGCAAAAAGGGAATGAGAGGGGAAATTGTCAAAACGGTGAGCGGTTCCGATTTAATCCCCAAATTAGCCAGTTTATACGGTTTATCGGTCTTTGAAACCCCGATCGGTTATAAGTATATCGCCGATCGAATGTTGACCACTCCTGTGTTAATTGGTGGGGAAGAGTCGGGAGGTGTCGGTTATGGTACTCACATTCCCGAACGGGATGCTTTATTATCAGCTTTATACGTTTTGGAAGCAGTGGTAGAATCGGGCCAAGATTTAAGCGATCTTTACGCGCAATTACAGGATAAAACTGGTTTTTATTCTCAGTATGATCGCATTGATTTACCCCTAGCTAATATGGAAGCTCGCGATCAGTTAATTACTGCTTTGGATCAGGAACCCTTAAGGGAAATTGCCGGTAAACAAGTGACTGATTGTAATCCTATAGACGGTTATAAATTCCGTTTAGAAGATGGCAGTTGGTTGTTAATTCGCTTTAGTGGTACAGAACCGGTTTTGCGTCTCTACTGTGAATCTTCAACCCTCGATCGAGTTCATGAAATTCTCGCCTGGGCAAAATCTTGGGCTACTTATATCTAAACAATAGAAAAAGGGTTTCTTGAAGAAACCCTTTTTCTATTCTATTATTTTTTAACGCATTCAATAATGCAAATATCCTCTTGAGTTGGAATAATTCGATTTAATTTTAATCCCGCTTGACTCAACAATTCCTCAAATTCTTCTGCGGTTCTTTCCTTACCTCCCGGACACATAACTAACATATTTAGGTCTAACATTTTAGCGGCCGAAGGATTATTACCCGAAGGAACAACCATTTCCAAGACCAAAACTTTACCATTGCTATCTAAAGCTTGACAACAGTTTTTCAAAATAGCAATCGCTCGTCGATCATCCCAATCATGAATAATATGTTTTAATAAATAGCCATCTCCTCCCGATGGTACGGATTCAAAAAAATTACCGCCAACGGGTTGACAACGATGGAGAATGCCGTGTTTTTCTAAAGTCGGTTGACAATGGGAAATTACATATTCTTCATCAAAAAGAATCCCTTTGAGGTGGGGATATTGCTCTAAGATTGTCCCCAACATCTCACCGTATCCCCCACCTACATCTACTGGGGTTTGAAATTCTGAGAAATCATACACAGCTAAAATAGCCTTCTCCTCCGAAAAAGAAAAACTATTCATCGACTGTTCAAAAATCTCTGCATCTAGCGGATGAGTTTGAAAATATTCAAAGACTCCCATCCCAAAGACATCATCAAAGGATGGTTGTCCCGTTTTAATACTATGTAACACATTTCCCCAGGCTTGATAATGGGGGGCTTCTCCTAACATAATTGCTGTCGCTTTTACTGACCGGGGATGGTCACTAGATAAATGTTCGGCTAAGGGAGTTAGTATAAACTGTTGAGATTCAGTTTCTTGAAAAATTCCCACACTAGCTAACGCTCGCATCAGTCGGTATAAAGCAGCAGGATTAGTCTCAGTTAGGGAGGCCAATTCTTGACAAGATTTCGCTCCTTTGCTTAAATGCTCGGCTAGACTCAATTTAGCCGCAGCATAGATGGCCTGAGATAGCCAGTAACCCGAAACCATTTGGGTTAATTGAAGATGAAGAGGGAGTTCAGGTAAGGACATAAGCAACTTTTGTGGGAATATAATTAAACATTACCATATAGAATAAGCTGCCCGGGCATTTAAATCGTCTGTTGAGATGAGGCACTTTTGCAAGGGTCAACAGGAAAGGGATTGGGGGAGATTCAATTAATTTCTAAGTGCGAGTAGAGAGATAAACACAAAATTTCAATCCAAAATTTAAAGCGGGTTTCCATTCAATTAATTTCTAAACGCAAGTAGAGAGTTTTGTAAAGATTCTTAAAGCCCGGGGAATTCAGGGGTTTCCATTCAATTAATTTCTCTAGCGAGTAGAGAGTCCCTGAGTATCAAGAGGGGGTTTACTACATCGTGTCAGGGGTTTCCATTCAATTAATTTCTCTAGCGAGTAGAGAGACGGGGTCGGTCGGGTTGAGGGTTACAAGCGCTCTCTTTCCATTCAATTAATTTCTCTAGCGAGTAGAGAGCAATAAAAAACCCGCTCGGAGGCGGGTCGTGTAAACAAAACACTTTTTATATAAAAATATGCTACCACAAAACTCAAACCGTGTCAAGATCGACTTTCCATTCAATTAATTTCTCTAGCGAGTAGAGAGAAATCACTTGTTTTGATAATTTCTGGGAGGAATTCGTTTCCATTCAATTAATTTCTCTAGCGAGTAGAGAGCAGAGACTTGCCTAATTAATAAATACACAGAAAATGTTTCCATTCAATTAATTTCTCTAGCGAGTAGAGAGGGTCCTAAAGATGATTTGCGCTACTCCTTTTGTACAAAATGTTTCCATTCAATTAATTTCTCTAGCGAGTAGAGAGCAACCAAGACTGTTTTGAGGGAAACCACGGAATATTGTTTCCATTCAATTAATTTCTCTAGCGAGTAGAGAGCCTATTAGAGGAAATGATCCAACTATGGACAATCCAAGTTTCCATTCAATTAATTTCTCTAGCGAGTAGAGAGTATTATCTTCCCAGAATTCAACGAAGATGACGAAAATCCTCCTAAGTTTCCATTCAATTAATTTCTCTAGCGAGTAGAGAGCGCAGATTCCCCGGGGAAGAATTCACGATCGAAATTTGTTTCCATTCAATTAATTTCTCTAGCGAGTAGAGAGTCTAAAAATGTCCGAATTAAGAAAGTTAGCGTCTGAAGTTTCCATTCAATTAATTTCTCTAGCGAGTAGAGAGAATTAAGCTTTTTTACCAGTTGGGGAGGTGATAATGAGTTTCCATTCAATTAATTTCTCTAGCGAGTAGAGAGTGGTAGAAATTCACGACGGTTCAAACTATGAAGGTCGCAAGTTTCCATTCAATTAATTTCTCTAGCGAGTAGAGAGGACAATTGAACAGGAGGCGATCGACGTTTTTTATTGGGTTTCCATTCAATTAATTTCTCTAGCGAGTAGAGAGAAATGAAAACTCTAAAAGAAATGGTAAGAAATGCTGTCAAGTTTCCATTCAATTAATTTCTCTAGCGAGTAGAGAGAAAAGACATAAAGCAACAGCATTCTACGGATAATGGGTTTCCATTCAATTAATTTCTCTAGCGAGTAGAGAGCAATATAAAAGGTCTGCACTTCAGAAGCACTGTCAAGTTTCCATTCAATTAATTTCTCTAGCGAGTAGAGAGGCTGCAAATCTATAAAGAATGCACGGATAATCCTAATTGGTTTCCATTCAATTAATTTCTCTAGCGAGTAGAGAGTATCAATGACTTCGCCGATGCTAACGGTATAGAGATGTTTCCATTCAATTAATTTCTCTAGCGAGTAGAGAGGAAGAAACTTCCAAGTTAATGCGCGAATGGTACGAATCGTTTCCATTCAATTAATTTCTCTAGCGAGTAGAGAGTTACAGGATAGATTAGATGCTACTGAAAAATCGATCTCCAGTTTCCATTCAATTAATTTCTCTAGCGAGTAGAGAGGACTAAAGAAAAGCGGTTTGCTTTGGTGGGTGCGAGTTTCCATTCAATTAATTTCTCTAGCGAGTAGAGAGATAGCCGATTAGCTTGCGCTCGTAATTTGGGTTTAAGTTTCCATTCAATTAATTTCTCTAGCGAGTAGAGAGTCATTCTGTCTGTGAGTATATCGGTTCTATCCTTTTGTTTCCATTCAATTAATTTCTCTAGCGAGTAGAGAGAGGAGTATCAAAATGTACCGAAATTTAAGCACTGATGTTTCCATTCAATTAATTTCTCTAGCGAGTAGAGAGAGCCGGTAGGCAAACGTCCGAACAGGATTGGGGTTCGGAAGCCAGTTGCGACGGATAAGTTAATTATAGCTAGATACGGTCGCACAGTCAACCCCATAAACCACAAAACCCTTATCCTGTGGTAGATCGAGGGATTTTACCGGAAACCGAGGTTATCTGCTCCCACCCCTGTCGGTCGCTAGTCGATGATACCCTAAAAAGCCAATAATTTAACCCCTCGATCGAGCGGCTAATTTTTCCAGTCCTGATCGGATTTTCTAGCCCTCGGAGTGAAGTAAATTTATATCGGCTTTCCCCTTGACTGAACCGATTGCATCTGTATGACTCAGCACCCCAAATCCCCTAGGGAAAGAACACTGCGTGAACGAGATAGTCGCGAGTTCCAGCGACTTATGCTCCTGATCGCCACCCTCGTCCGACACCCCGGAGTCGGTTATCAAACCCTCGATCCCTCGGAAAATTACCATTCGGGGAAAGATCACAACGCATTAACGGAAGTACAGGAACGGGTGAGAGAACTCGCCGCCACCCTCGCCCTCGGTTGGCCTGCGGAATATCCCTCCATTGCCACCCTGAGAAAAGACATAACGACCCTACGGGATTACAAAATTCTCGATCGCCACATCTATCGCTGGGGGTATTATCTCGGCACCGGGGTTATGAGTCCCGACGAACTTAAAATCGCCTTTGATGCACTCCGCTCCCGGGCCCTCTATCAGGGTGATCCGAGAATCCGTCAGGTCTATCACCAACTCGATCGCCGTCTTCAAGGGTTTACACTCGGCTCCCGGGCTGACTTTCTCTATCCCGTCTGGGAACAACTCGATCGACCGATCAACTATACCGATCCCGAAGAGATGATGGAACGGGGAAAATATCGCCAAACTTTATACGAGAAAATCGACACCCTAGAACAGGCCATTGTCCGGGGAGAGGTAATCGAGATCGCCCGACCGATCGATCCCTATCAAAAGAAATTTACCGGGCCCTTCCCGATCTATCCCCTCCAGTTAATTTACCGTGACATTGGCTGGTATCTCCTCTACGAAACCTATCCCGATGGCTGTCTGGCCATCGGCCGACTCAATCGTTTCGCCGGTCATTGTCGAATCCTCCCAGAACCCTCTCGCTCCCTCGAAGAACAGCGCCACAGCCTCAATAATGCCCACAAACTGATTAAAAATGGCTGGGGCTTGAATTTGGGGGATTTAGCAGCGCAAAAATTGGAATTAGCGGCACAATTAACCCTAATTACCGTTAAAGTTCGCTTTTTTCATCCTGTGAGTTACTTTATCTGGGAGGGAGAAGCGCGTCACCCCCGGCAGCAGTTGACAAATCCCCAGATCGACCCGCAGACGAAAATCCTTAACTCGATCGATTACCACATCGCTCTCCCGTCCCGTTCCCTGGAAGAATTTCTCTGGTGGGTACAGCGCTATCTCGAACAGGCCCAGATTCTCTCTCCCCCAGAAATGGCGGAAAAACACCAGCGATCGGCGCAAATGTTGGTCGATCGATATTCTCCCCCAACAGACGATAATCATAGTAAAAAATTCATACCACCAGAAACTTAGACGGGATAAGCTTTTGAAGCTTTTTAGAAAAATCTTCAAAATATCGTGTTATCTCTAGAGGTTCCTAAGGCATATTGATATACTGAGAACATCGGTCAGCAAGGAGTTGAGGCGTTTATGGCCCTAGGATACTGGCAAGCGAAAATCTGGGGACTACTACACGATCCCGTCTTCAAGGCCCTACATAGCAACTCAGGACGCGGTGATAACAGCTTCTGGAGAGATTTAGAAGTAATGAAGTTGTGGGGAAAACATAACCCCGAAGAATCGACTAAAAAAATTCTCAAACAAATCAAACTAGCTGACTATATCACCTCAGCCAGCGATCGATCGGCGATCGGTAGTTTAACCCAATTCGTTAACTACGATCAACAAACAGGTCTAGAATTGCGTCACCTCCTCTCCGGAGAACCTTTAAATCTCAAATTAGCCGACACAACCCATAAGAAAATCGCTTCTAACCGCACAGATTACTTAAAAGAACAGGAAAAACGGCTATTTAACCAAATTCCCGACAGATTACGCACAGGAATCTCAGAAAACGAAGCTAAAGAACTATTTTGGTGGTTATGGCGCTGTCTCCCCCAAGCGGCGACGAAATTACTCGATGACGAAAATCTGCTTTTAATGCCCGCCGAAACCAGAATACCGGACGGATCGATCTGGAGTCATGCCAGTTTAACGGCGGCCATCGCCGGGACCCTAGCGGGATATGATCTCACCTCCGAGGATGTGGTCAATAAATGGCCGACGGGAAAACAATTATCCCACGCTTATCTCGTTAGTTTTACCTTTTCCCCTGTGCAAGAACTAATCAAAGCCAGCCGCAAAATGCGCGATTTTTGGGCAGGTTCTTGGATTCTGCACTATCTATCTGCTCAAGTCTGCTGGCAACTGGCCCAACAATACGGCCCCGATAGTTTGATCTATCCCTCTCTCTACGCACAACCCTTAATCGATCGATGGTTACTAGAAAAATATCCCGATTTTAAACCCTGGATCGACCCACCGAGCGATCGACAATTACTAACCGCCGGATTTCCCAACATTATTATCCTCGTCTTGCCCAAAGATAAGGTGGCAGCGGCCATGCAAACCGCTAAATCTAGTTTATTAAAAGAATGGAAAGAAATTAGTCGGCAAGTTTTCGAGGAATTGGGAGAACGTCACTGGATGCCCAAATTAAAAGAAAATAGTCATACCTGGGACAGTTGGTTAAATGCCCAATGGCAAACCTATTATGTGGGGGTCCCCATCGGTAGAGAAGACCAACTCCTCACCAGTAGCGAAATTTACCAAGAAAACGAAAATAGTGCCGAAAATCAAGCCGAAGACCCAGAAAAAGCGCAAAGCTGGCGAGATAAACAAAACGAACTTTATAATCTCTACGATAAAAAAGCTCTATTCTTAACAAAAGAGCAGGAATTTCTGCAAAAAGCTGGAAAACTACGCCTTGAGAAATGGAAAAAACATCCCTTTAGTTCTAATGTTGGTTCTTGGTGGAGTAGTGCTTTCGATCAAAACCGTTCGGCCCTTGCTGCCGTCAAAAATGCCCGCGATTGGCAGATTCCCACCGCTTTCGGCCCCCGTTCCACCATTTCTGGACTTGGCCCCGTCGTCCATCCCGATAGTAACAACGATTGGATTAGCGAAAAAGCAAGCAAAGAATATTGGCAACGAAATGCCGGATTATTCGATGGGATCGAACAACTCAACGCCACCGAAACGGTTAAACGCGGATTACACCTAATCCTGCCAAAACTCTTAAAAAATAGCGACCAAGAGCGTCTAGATGCCGCTTATCCCGATTTAACCGTGGGAGTCGCCGGTTATCTCAAAACAGGCGGTGATCTCGACCATTTTCATCACGCTTGTCGCACCATCTCGCGTAGGTTAAGAGAAGACGGGAAAAAGATTCCCCCGGCACTTACCCAACCCTGGGGAATCCCCTACATTGACGATCACATCGAACCAGAATATAAACGTTATCACCCTCGATTTCTCAATGCGGGATGGTTAGTAGAAGAACTAGAGATTACCGATGAAGAAATGGCTAATTATCGCCATCAATTAAGCCAATTAATTGACCAAAACTATCCCAACAATAACCCGGCTGATTGGTATGTTATCGCCGCAGGAGATGGTGACGGAATGGGGGAATGGTTAAAAGGCCAAAAAATGAAACCCTATCGAGAATATATCCCTAAGTCACTTCATCAATACGCCGATCATCCCCCGACCGAAACCGATACCCTAGAAAAAGAAGTACAAAAAGCTTTTGGCGATTTTGTCACCCTCAATAAACGCATGGGTCCATCTACCCATAGCGCCCTCAGTCGCGCCCTTTTAGACTTCTCTAATCAACTCGTTCCCTACCTCACCGAACAACGCTATGCAGGACGCTTAATCTATGGTGGCGGTGATGATGTTCTCGCCTATACTAATCTCTGGGAATGGGATAAATGGTTATGGGATATCCAGCAATGTTTTAAGGGAGAAAAAGACCCCCATGGGGAATTTAATAACGCCGGTGACTATTGGCAATGGGAAGGCAAAAAACCTCCCGAAAATCTCGCCAAACGTCCCCTATTTACCATGGGAAAGCGGGCGACTATCAGTTTCGGTATTGTCATTGCTCATCATTCCGTACCCCTTGCTATCGCCCTAGAAAATCTCTGGGAAGCCGAGAAAAAAGCCAAGGAACACGCCTATAAAGACTTTGACGGCAAAAAAGTCAAAAAAGACGCTGTACAAGTGCGCGTTCTCTACGGCAACGGAAACATCCTAAAATCTACAGCTAAGTTTGATGTTTTTTATCAATGGCAAAAACTCTTAGAATTGAATTTAGATGCCAGTATCTTTGAACAAGCTGCGACAATTTGGGAACAACATCCCGCACCAGTACAAGAAGCGATTTTCCCCTGGACAAAAGCCTTCTGTAACCGTCGCGAGAACTTATCAGAAAAACAAACAGAGCAGATTCAAAAAGACCTAAGCAACTTTCTCAAACATCTTTGGTTAACCACGGAAAATGATCCTAATGATCTTAACGAAGCCGTGCGTAGCTGGATGAAATTAGCGGCTTTTATGACTCGAAAAAGAGAGATTAAGATCGGAGGTTCCATTTAATGTATTGGTACACAATCACTCCCCTAGATGTTCTTCTCCTACGCGATGCCAAACCCTTTAGCCCCGGAGAAAGAGCCTGGGCCGGAAGTACATTTCCCCCCAACGGTCACACGATCGCCGGTGCTTTAAGTGCTTTACTAGATCGCTCTAAAAATGGCTATTTTAGAATCACCGGTCCATTCCTATCTTTTGCTGGAGATACTTTATATCTACCCCGTCCTTTAGGATTCGCCAATTCTGACCCATTAATTCCTATTTCTTGGAGTGATAATTTAACGATTTCAGAAAACCATATATTTTGGGATCGCTCGAAACCTGCCCCCTTAGCTAAGGCTAAACCTAACAAAAATTGCCAAAATCGAGAAAATGAAGCGGAAGAAGAGAAAGAAGGTAAATATCGTCAGTATCTACCTTTTAAAGTTATTCTCGATTATTTAAAAACAGGAGCGATCAACCCTTGCCAATGGTTAGTAAAACACAAAGGAGAAGATAAACCCTGGCGAGAAGAAATTCGTTCCCATAACGCCATGAAACCGGGAAGTAAACAGGTAGAAGATGCCGATGGATACTTTGTCGAAAAAGCGATCCGAATGCTACCCGGTTGGAGTATAGCGATCGGAATCGATGTTAATATTCCCACTCCCACAACTTTGCGGTTAGGAGGAGAAGGACACCGAGTTATACTGGAAAAATGCGATAATTTAGGTCAACAATGGCAAGAGTTAAAACAAAAATCCGAGGAGAACTTTAAACAAATAAATAAAGCGATCGCCTATCTCGTTACCCCCGGTATTTTTGAACGCCGTCACGATAATAATCAAGCCATTTGTCGCTCTTGGCCCTGGGAATGGAAACTCGCCCATACTGTTAATAGTAATCAGAAACCGGGCAATTTAGTCAGTGTCGCAACCGATCGAGCTATCCCCATCAGTTGCCGCATTCAATCAAAAGAAAATACTAGCATTCCCGCCCCCCAAGTCTTCGCCGCCCCCCCGGGTAGTCAATACTATTTAAATCAACCCGAGCGCCTATTTCAAGATCAGCCCGATAGTCCCGAATATCACCAACGCTGGCGCAAATTAGGCTACTCAGAATTACTTTGGATAAACTATAAGGAGAATAGTTAACCTACAGGATCGAGATAGAAGTGCTGAAAATTGCGTTAATGATTTTGATGACAAGCAATCAAAATGGTCATTATCTCACTTAAACAGAGACTTTTAGCTCTCTTAGGTTTGGTGGGTAAAATGTATTCTAAAATACAGTCTTGCTGGCGAGGGAGTGGAAGGAACCACTCCAGACACAGAGGACACAAAAATTGATCGCTTCTATAGTTAAGTTAAACTGATCAAACAAAGAATAAGCGAGCCGACTTTTTGCCCTTACTCGTTTGATTACTCCATGATGCCATAACTTCTGAGGCCAATGCCCTTCAAACTGGTGACAGAAATCATCTACAGGATCAAATAAAGCATCTAAACTAAATATTAGGACAGGTTATCGGAATTTTAGGTTACTTTCAGCTTACTACCCGTCCTTTTACTTATCCTGAACTCAGGTTAATTAATCATGAACTTAATTCACTTCTATCTACTTTCTCCCCTACACACCGGAGGCATGACTCAAGAAGGCAATCTAGTGGGTATTGCTCGTGAATCCCATACCACTTTACCATATATTCCCTCCAGTACGATTCGCGGGAAAATCCGTTCTTTAGCTACCGAAGAAACCCTAAAATTTAAGTTATTCGGTAATGAAATCGATAAAGGTGCAGAAAACTTGGAACAGGGAGACATCTGGATAGGAGATGGTTCGATTCTCTGGTTGCCCATCTCTTCTCTAAGTCACGGTGTCGTCTGGATCACTTCGCCTTTACTTCTCCGTCGTTGGACAAGATTAACTAATCCTCGTCTGACAATTCCCCCCGAATATAGCTGTAGTTTTAAAAGAGCTAACAGGAACGTCTATCTCAAGGATGCCATTCTCAAGGATAATGATCTAAAAGACTGGTCAACTTGGTCAAGTTTTATTCCCCAAAACTCTGTCAGCAGTGGCATTAATCAAGTCTTAGTATTGCCTGATCAGCATTGCACGACTCTCATTCAAATGAGTTTATGGCGACAAGTTAAAATTAAATTAGATGAGCATAAATCCGTCGATGGTGGACTTCGTTATGAAGAAGCTATTCCCCCCGACACCTTAATGTATTTTCCTTGGGGTGTCACCTCTCAAGCTAATCAAACCAAACAAAAATCCCAAGCTGATTTTAAACGGTTATTAGCAAACAATGACATTATTCAAATCGGTGGGCAGGAAAGTTTAGGACGCGGTTTTGTGCAACAATTGTAGAGGTAATTTATGACTGATAATCTTGCCTTAGCTAAATGGTCAGTGGTCGATTATCATCGCATGATTGCGGCGGGAATTTTAATCGATCGGCGTGTAGAATTACTGAATGGAGATATTCTCGAAATGAGTCCAGAAGGCCCTTTACATAAAGACAGTGGAGAAGGATTAGCCCACTTTCTCCGTCAACGTCTCAAGGATAAAGCATGGGTAAGAGAAGTTGGACCCATTACCTTAGAAAACTCAGAACCTGAACCCGATATCGCTGTAGTTTTTCCCCCTCGTTCTCGCTATCGAGATCATCATCCCTATGCTGATGAAATTTTTTGGTTAATCGAAATTTCCGACTCAACTCTCAGTAAAGACTTAACCGAAAAAAAACACATCTATGCCCAAGCTGGTATTGCAGAATATTGGGTAGTTGCCATCAAAAATCGAGAGATTTATGTTTTCCGTCAACCGATAAATTCTGATTATCAATATCAAGAAAAATTTACTACAGGAACTTTATCTGCCGCCGCATTTCCCGATATTATCATTTCTCTTGATGCCCTTTGGTCAGGGAATATTTTTTAACTTTTGGAGCCAAAATAACCGTGACATTCGACCCTAGAACGATTAGCAATCCCGTGTTCAATGCTTTACAAGAATTATATTTAAATACTGGTGATGATAGTCGCCGCAAAGAACAAAAAAAACAAGCTCTTGAACTTTATATCTATCTTTCTACTTGGGGAATGATGCGCCTAAAAGCCGAAGAAACTGCCCTCAATCAAGAAGGAAAAAAAGAGGTCGTTAAAAAGTATTTTCAATGCCTAGAAAAGTTATCTCAAAGAAATAATATTTCTAATTCTCAAGGTTTAACTACTCTTAAGGATTTATCTACCGATGATTATCTAGGATTAACGGGTTTAGGCTTGGAAATCGCCCAAGAATTTAGCTTCTGGGCTAATGCCATCTATCCCGATGTGGAAAGTGGGGACTAACTCAGGTAAATTGTCACCACAGTTTTTATAATTCATTGAACTAGAAAGGAAATTATAATTATTATGTCCCATAGCCCCTTACAACGTCCTAATCCCCCTCAAAAACCCACCCTAAAAAATCCGGCTATACAGCAGCAAAATAACCACCAACCCCCCAAAAAGCCTCCTAGTGGCGGCGGCGGCAATAACAATCCTCCTCAACCCTCACCCTGGTTAAACGCCGAAAACGAACCTCAACCCGACCAATCAGCCAGTTTTGTCGAATATCTCCGTTGGATGCGTGCTGCCGACTATCCACACAAAGATGCGACTAAAACCCAAATTCTGCAAACAGCCCAAGAAAATGCTAACTACACTCAGCGTCTTGAGCAACTCAATCAACGTACTCAACTGTTAGCGAAAGACGGAATCGCTTTTCAAGTCAAATCCACTTGGCGTATTCGTGTCGGTGGTCATCGCGGACCGGAAAGTATTCTTTTACCTGCCTTTGATGCCCTCGGAATGCCCTATATTCCATCTAGTACATTGCGCGGTGTTGCCAGAAACCAAGCCATCCGAGAAATCATGGCGACAAATAATCTGGAATGGAAAGAAGCGGAAAAAGAAATCGCCCCCTATTTTGGCGATATAAACGCCAAAGAGGAAAAAAATAAAACGGGTAAAGTTGTCTTTTTTGATGCCTATCCTTTACCTTCTAAAAACGGGGGGTTAGAAATGGACATGGCTAATAATATTTGGTCATGGAAAGATGATTCTATGGAATATTCTCCTAACCCTAATCCTTTTTTATCTCTCAAAGAACCAACTTTTTTAATTGGTTTACGTCTAGCTAGTAACTGTGAGGATGAAAAGATACTTGAAAAGGTAAAACAATGGCTGAAAAAAGGTTTACAGCTTGGCATAGGTTCACAAGTCAATACTGGTTATGGACAATTGATCTTATCTGGAAAAAACCAAAGATTAGAATCGGAATTTTATCGCTTGGATTTCGAGCTAGAAGGTCAATTAATTCATGGTTATCAACGATTCACCCAATGGCAATGGAATGAGCGACGCAATGAATGGCAAATGCGGAGCGCACCCGTTGCAGAAGTTCGTCCGACAGCCTTTAAATCGATGCTGCGATACTGGTTTCGTGTTTTGGCCTCTGGAGTTTTACCTATTAACGAAGTTCAAAAGATTGAAGCTGAATTATTTGGAGGTATTAATCCTAAAAAATACGGTTATCTACAAGTGAATATTCTTGAGGGTAAAGTTACCCAAAAAGAACCTCGAACCAATGCTCAGGGTAAAAATGATCCTTGTGGTGAACAACGGGGAACTTTAGTCTTATCTTTATCTTCTGAAACCCCAAAAGATAAACAAGAAGATGTTAAAAAATTAGCTAAAAATTTGCTTTGGTTTTTAGCTGATATGGGTGGTATTGGTCAAGGTGCAAGACGACCTAATTATTCTCGCAAAACTCGTGAATACGCCCCCTGGTTTCGTGGTTCGACATTGTATATTGACAGTGAAGAAGATTTTTGGGCAATTGCCAAGGATGTGCAGGGGTTTAAACAACAATTTCAGCAAAGATTGCAAGATTTTTATGGTATTTTGGATAAAATTAGTGAAACCAATATCAATACTAATAATCTCAGAACAGTAGATCAAGTTTCACAAAATCAATGGATTGATGCGGCCGATAGTAACTGTCAAATTTTTGTCTGTGCAGGAAATGAACAAAGAGGTAAACCCCATGCTTTAGCCATTCTTCACAGTGATACTTTGAAAATTACCGGTAAAAATGGTCAAAGAGAATATGATGGTAATCTCTGTGGTAAAGTCAGTGGTGGAGCTAAACCTTCTCCCGTGTGGATTGCTGATTTAGGAAATTACCAGATAGTTACTGTATTCGGCGCTAATCTGAATCCCCGTCAAGAGTTTATCAAACAATTAAGAAGTAATACAAGTCCTCAAAATTTTGCTCAAATATTCCCTTTATAATCTCATGAAATCAATTTTAGTTGCAACGATCGGAACCAGAGATTTAATGTTTCAAGTCACCACTGGTGACTGGTATAATATTGGCGATGATCGTATGAAAGGTGATATTCTCGGAGAACAGATAGAAGTAGTGTCTGATTTAGCTCTGACCGAAAAATCATCTTTTCGAGAAATATCCCAATACCTTTGGGAAAACATTGAATATTATGGCGATCAAGTAAAACCAGTCATTTTGGGTAAGCTTTTGGAAGATAAAATCAATGATCTCGAAAAAGTTTATTTAGTAGTAACTGATCAAAATGAAACAGTAAAAGAAAGAGAAAAAGATACTCTTTACTCAGGAGAATTAATTAAGTATTGGCTAAATAAATTAAATTCTGATTTGGTAGTAAATATTCTCTATATAGGTAGAAATGATGAAAACCCTTCTAACTTCGAGGAAATGTTCCGTTGGTGGCAACAAGTATGGAAAGAAAATATAGAACCTCAACCTGATCAACCCATTTTATTGTGCTTAAAAGGTGGGGTGGGGCAAGCTTCAGAAGCGTCGAGAATTTCGGGATTGAGTTTTTATGGAAACGATATTAAATTCTATGAATTTATTCCCACCCCTTCTAACAATCAAAAGGGAATTTCTTCAGATTACACCGGGCCTTTTTTAGGGACTAACTATCTTTGGGATCGCACTCGACAACAAGCCCTACAATTATTAGAACGCTATGATTATGCTGGTCTTCATAACTTAGTTAAACCTTACTATGAACAAAATAAACAAAAATGGAAAGAAACTTATGCTCTAATTAAATCTGGAGTAAGCTGGAATCAAGGACAATTTGAAGATTTTTTTCAATCCGCTTCTTTTAGTTTCAATAATCAACAAAAAGAGCAGCATCAACAATATTGGTGGATGGCCTATGAACAAGCTTATACCGCAGTAGTTAGACTAAAACAAAAAAATACAACCGAGGCTATGCTTCATAGTTTCCGAGCGGTAGAAGGCTTAATTTATGAGTGTTTAAAACATGAATTTAAAGACTATATGGTTAATTCTGAATATACTTATTCATCTTTACAATCATCTGTGTTGAATAAATATCCTGCTCTTAAAGAACTTTTTGTTAATAATGGCAATCCTGTCTCTGAAATTAAGCTAGATAGTCGCACTCAACAGAGATTAATAGAGAAGTATATTGCTCTCACTTCTCCCCAGGCAAACTTTAAGAATTTAAAAGCTTGGGGTTCTGAAGAATTGCGTAATCATAGAAATCGATTATCTCATAAATTAGGTGGCATTAGTGAGGGAGAATTATATCAAGCTTGGGGAAAAGATACTTACAATCAAAAAGACTGGGAAAAGCGAATTTTAAATTGTCTCAATCTAATCACAGAAAATAAATTTAATTATTTATGGCAAGGAAGTTTATTTGCTTCTATTCATGAGAGAGTCAGAACAGCTATCAAAAATTATAATGTTGTTTAAAGTACAAAATGCAATTAGCCCCTACAATCACTTGGGGTGCTGCCGATAAATGGCTCTCTTATTCTTTGTGTGATCAGTTTAACTTATATAAGACCGATCGATCTTCGTGTCCTTTGTGTCTTTGTGGTTCGTTCCAGTCCCTCGCTGGCAAGACTGTATCTTAGAACACATTTTAGCCACCAAACCCTAAGAGAGCCGATAAATTAGCCAGTCAAAAGACTATTTAAAAATCCAATTCGTCTAACCCCGATTCTGGGGAAGAAAAGCGACTGCGAGGAGATTTTTTCGACTTTCTCAAAAAAGTCGGAATAACTGCGGCCATAAAAAATCCTATTCCCAAAGAAAAAGCCAATAAAATGCCGATGGGTACTTTAATTGACTCAAATTGTAGAAACTTTAAAGAAACTGGTTGGATATTTTGGATAGCAAAAACTGCCATAGTCATAATCCAACCACCGACAATAGCACTAGCTAAAAAATTAGTGATTGTATTCATGCTTGTCCTCGCCAGGTTTGTAGGATATTTTTTAACCTTTTGTAGGCTAAGTAGGTAGGCTTGAAAAATTATCAGATGCCCCCCTTATTAAGGGGGGACTAAGGGGGGATCGGCACCCCCCTTATCAAGGGGGATCCCCCCGCCTTCGGCTTCCCCCCTTATCAAGGGGGGCAGGGGGGATCGAACCTAAAATCCATTTTTAATTTAATTATAACCAGCTACTTAATTTGGGAGTTATACCCCTATTAATTTAACCTCCGTGGGGCGGAAATTACCGTTAATTGACTAAAACGTTACAATTGTCGATCGATCTCGAATAAATCTCGATCGCGATCATATAATTGTAGTCTGATCGCCCTAAGCTAGAGCTAGTAAATATAAATAGCACCCTGTTGATTGATGTTAAAGGTGGTATAACCGGGGGTACTCCCCGGAACTTTGGTGACAGTAATCGTGACTAAATTATCCTGATTGACTTCTACGGCATAGATTAAACTAGAAGAATAGCGATCCGCGGCGGCATTAGCCCGATTAATCAGAATATATGCTGGAATTACGAAACCTCTTAGGGTTGTCTCCGCACCTGGAGATAATAATTGGGGAGAGGAATTAATATTGGCCGATAGGTCATAATTGAGGTCAATATCGGTTTGATTGATAATTTTGATCTCCACGGGACGACTCATATTCACCCTAGCAACAGGTTGCCAAGGACCCGGGTGAAAGGTGGTAGCGGGGGGATTTTGAGCGGGTAAAGAAGGGGGAAAAACTAATCCCAGACTTAACACGAGGGAAAGAGTCAAAAAGCGATCGCATTTCATAGATAAATCCTAGTCTAGGGTTCTCATCCTATTTTAGGGAGGTATCCCCAGTGTTTTATACTTAAAGTAGAAGCTTTTGAAATTGTCTATAGCATTGATTGATCAGCTATCAGGGAAAATCCTAAGCTTCCCTGATTTTGCTCTATAAACAAGGCTAAATACACCGATTTTTCTCTAGAAGTTTCCCTAGTAACCCCTATCAACGGTTTAACTTAGGTTGAGATTGATTATATGCCTACCATCGACATATCGGGAGTATCCCACAGTTACGAGTTATTTTCGCCCCAAGCGGATAAACCGGTTTTAGTCTTTATACACGGTTGGCTGCTGAGTCGTCACTACTGGCAGCCTTTGGTAGATATTCTCTCCCCAGACTATCCCTGTCTAGTTTATGATCTCCGGGGCTTTGGCGACTCCCAAAAAATCACCTCTAACAGTCCTCCTAGCAGTTATAACCTTGAATCCTACTCCCAAGACGTTATTACCCTTCTTAACCGCTTAAACCTCGATGCTGCTTGGTTAGTCGGTCATTCCCTCGGTGGTAGTGTTGCTTTGTGGGCCGCGGATAGCTGTCCTGAACGCATTAAAGGGGTAATCTGTATGAATGCCGGCGGCGGCATCTATCTAAAGGAGGAATTTGAGCGATTTCGGGAAGCCGGAAGACAGATCTTAGAGAGAAGACCGCCTTGGTTGCCCCGTGTTCCCTTGATTGATGTTTTATTCTCGCGGATGATGGTCAAGCAAACCCTAAGTAAAAAATGGGGCAAACAGCGAGTGATTGATTTTGTCCGGGCCGATTACCAAGCGGCCCTAGGGTCACTTTTGGAAACCACCACTATCAGCGAAGTTCATCTCTTACCACAGATTGTCTCCCGTCTCCCGCAGCCGGTCTATTTTCTGGCGGGGAAAGAGGATACGATTATGGAAGTTAAGTACGTTAACCATCTGGCCAGTTTTCATCCTTTGTTTGAAACTGGCGGCAACGTGATTGAGTTATCCGGTTGTGGTCATTTTGCCATGCTCGAACAAACAGCAGCGGTGGCCCAAAAGATGATGGCTATTTTAAATCAGCATCGGTGTTAGGGGGTTAAGTGTTGAGGTTTTAGTTGAAATTCCCCCATCACCCCATCACCCCATCACCCCATCACCCCATTCCATCCACAGATACTGTTATGAAGTGAAAATTTATGTAACAATGACTCTATAAGGGCGATTTTTTAGTGATCGCCGAGGCCGTCTATTAATCGAATCGATGTCTTTGAAGAACGTAGCCCCAAACTGGAAACCTGACTTTTCTTACCCATTCTTGCCACTACTAGCGGAATTTTTCTCCCTTTTGTGTTATCCGCGGGAATTTTTGAGCTATTGCTAAGATTGGCATTTTGTCACTTCCCGTTAGTTAAATCCAACAAAAGAAGTTGTTTAGGAGCAATTTATGTTACACCGCAAGATTTATCAATTCTGTATGGATGGTCAGGAAGTCTGCATTTTCTTGCGCGATCAGCAAAGATGGATTGATAATGCTCGTATTATCGATCTAGAAAGCGATCTCGTCACCATTCGCTACGAAACAGAAGAAGAAGACGAGATTAGTTCTTGGGAAGAAATGGTGCGTTTAGAAAGTATCGGTGCGGTGAGCAGAAAACTGGCATCGGTGTCGCGGACGAATCCTGATATTAATGTCTCGGAAGATTGTCCGGAAGCAGAACAACTTTATCCCCATTCTCCCGATAGCTTAGATTAATTTAGTCGATTTAAATGACAGTGGCTAGAAGTCCCGAGGTTTTAACCATGGCCAAGGGACTTTTAAGGGATAGAAGGGAAGAGAGCCAGTCAGAATCATCACTTGTTGTAAAGTTATCCTAAGTAGTCGTGAAGAATTAATTTCTTGGTTAGGATAGGCAAAAGACAAGAAGTAGTTAGATATGTGTAATTGATTGTGTCTAGCTACTTAAAAGCCGCCGGATTTTCTCTATTATAAGCTGGAGGAGCAAAATGAATTCTAATCCCTACTTCGCTGCCAAGGATATCTATCAAAAATTTGGGGCAGTAGTAATAGTTTTAATTAGTTGTTGGTTAGTAACTTTTCCCGCCTTCGCTGGCTCTGCCCCTCTAGAAGTTAAAATTAGTCTAGGCTCCGGGCAAGGAGAATTAAAATTCTTTCCTAGTCAATTAGACTTTATTGCTGGACAAAAATACAAATTAATCCTCGATAATCCCAGTCCCACTAAACATTATTTTACCGCTAAAGACTTCGCTGATGCTAGTTGGACTCAGAAAGTTGAAGCGGGAAAAGTGGAGATTAAAGGGGCAATTCACGAACTAGAATTAAAACCTAATGCACAGGCAGAATGGGTGATAGTTCCTCTCAAAACCGGTAAGTATAAATTAATCTGTACTATTCCAGGTCATGCTGAAGCGGGAATGGTGGGAGAAATCGCCATTAATAACCCATGAATTTAAGAAAAATTGTCTCCTTTGCTTTCCTATTATTTATTCCTCTATCGGTGATCGCTGGTCGTCTTAATTGGGGAGATCAAGCTATTTTTATCACTGCAGCTTTATCGATCATTCCCCTGTCAATTTGGTTAAGTACGGCTGTGGAAAGAGTTGCCGTAGTCACCGGGCCAACTTTGGGAGGATTAGTTAATGCTATCTTTGGCAATACTACCACTTTAGTTATTGCCTTAATTGCCCTAAAAAAAGGCTTGGTGGACATCGTACAAGCCAGTATTACCGGCAGTATTCTCAGTGATTTATTATTATTTATGGGCATGGGAATGCTCACGGGAGGAATTCGCTACAAAGAGCAAGAATTTAAACCGATTTTAGCGCGGGTAAATGGTTCTTCCATGACTTTAGCAGTAATAGCGATCGCTTTACCAACTTTGGTAATATATACTTCTAAGGTGGTGGAAGTTGCCGATATTCTCAGTCTTTCCCTAGTCACCGCTACGGTTTTATTAATAGTTTACGGGTTAACTTTATTATTTTCCCTCAAAACCCATAGCTATCTCTACGAAGTGGGATTAAGTAATGAAAATACCCCTGACAATCAGGTTAGTGAGGAAGAAAAAGCTCAAGTCTGGATTTGGTTACTTGTGCTGCTTACTTCCACCGTAGCTGTAGCCTATGAGTCAGATTTATTTGTTAATGTAGTGGAATCGGTGATGGAAGGATTTAATCTCACTCCTCTCTTTATCGGGGTAATTTTCATTCCTTTAATTAGCGATGTTTCTGGAATAGTTACCGTCATTCAATTAGCCCTAAAAAATCAGATGGATTTAACGGTTTCCGTGGCTATGGGTGATAGTTTATTGGTGGCTTTATTCGTAGCACCTTTATTAGTTTTTATCGGTCAATTTTGGCAGCAACCGATGGATTTAAATTTTAATCCCTTTAACGTGGTGGCTTTGATTGTAGCGGTGGTTGTCACTAATTTAATCAGCTTTACTGGTCGTTCCAATTGGTTAGATGGAACCCTATTACTAGCCACCTATTTAATCTTGTCCGTGGCTTTTTATTACCATCCCGCCTAGCCAAAAAAGAGATTTAGGTATTTTCTGAGATTTCTGTCTTAAAATGGATCGATATCACCTTACTGCCGCAGGATTGCTGATGATGAAAAGAGGATTTTGGTTTGTCGTCGGGTTAGTAGTAACGATAATTCTCCTTCCTTCCCTAGTTCTTTCTAATTCCATCGGTGAACAGGGAATTTATGCTGATCGCCTGCGGGCGGAACCCTATAATTTATTAGGGCGAAAAATTGCCATCGGTCAAGTGGAAATCGGCCGACCGGCTCAGTTCGGTTATGATAAAGTGGCAGCTTGGCAGCCTCCCTATAAATTAGCTGGTGTTTTTTTTCGCGATCAAATTGCCAAACCCAACACCTATCTCGATAATCACGCCGCTATGGTGGCAACGGTGATGGTCAGTGATGATAAAAAAATCCCCGGAGTGGCCCCAAAAGCGAGATTATATTCGGGGGCGGTGGGTTCTTTGCGACGCGGCGGACAACCGGAAGAATGTCTTACCAGTCAAAATATTGCCCGACAAAATAGCGGTGATGTGCGAGCAATTAACTTTAGTTTTGGGGAATCTTTGCAAAGAGATCAGCGACAGGAACCAAAATTAGATGGTCAAGCTTTATTAACTCAATGTGTTGATTGGTCATCGCGAGTTGAGGATGTTCTTTATGTAATTGCTGGTAATCAAGGTAAGGGAGGAATTCCCATTCCCACCGATCATTTTAACGGCATTACTACCGCTTATACAGCGACAAGAGAAGGAAAATTCACTAAAGTTGATTTTGCTAATATTAGTGCTTTGCCGGTGGGTATTGGTCGCAGTTTAATTAAACGGGAAATTAATGATGGTTCGCGACGGTCAATTAATTTAGTTGCTCCCGGCAATAAAATAGAGCTTTATGACCTCAAAGGTAAATTAAATACTGTTAGTGGCACCAGTTTCGCCGCTCCTCATATTACGGCATCGGTGGCACTTTTACAAGAATACGGCGATCAACAAATTAATCAAAAAAATCCCCATTGGAGTCTCGATTCTCGTCATCATCAAGTGATGAAAGCAGTAATGCTTAATGCTGCCGATAAAATTAAAGATAAGGGCGATGGGTTACGATTAGGTATGAGACGGACGGTCTTAACTAAAGACCAAAAAACTTGGTTAGAGTCCGATGCTTATAAAGACCCGAAAATTCCTTTAGATATGCAGATGGGGACGGGACATCTTAACACTTTTCGCGCCTACCAACAGTTTAGTAATGGTCAATGGTCCGCCGCAGAATCTATTCCTGCTATTGGTTGGGATTACGCTACAGTTACCGCTAATAGTTATCAAGATTATGCCCTAGAGAAGCCATTAAAAGCTAATAGTTTTGTTTCGATAACTTTGGCTTGGGATCGTTTGGTAGAACTAATCGATACTAATCGCAATAATCTCTATGATCTCGATGAAAGTTTCCAGGATCGCGGCCTGAATAATTTAGATGTTTATCTTTTACCTGCCCAGGAGGATAATAATAATAAATACACCTGTGCTTCCCTGAGTGATAGCGATAGTTTAGAGCATATTTTTTGTCCTGTCCCCATCTCTGGAAACTATAAAATTCGGGTTCAATATCGTCAACAAGTTAATGAAAAAGAACAAGCTTTTGCTCTCGCTTGGTGGACGGTTCCCGAATAATAAAAATGATAGTAAGTGAGTAAGTGAGTAAGTGAGGAGAGGCGCTCATGCAACAGGCACTCATGCAAAAGAGGGAATAGATAATCAGTTTTTAATAACCAGATTCTCTCCCCCATGGCAACTCCTACAGGACCTTGATTTTTCCTTGGCACAGCTGCCAGCGGTTATTTAGAGGTCTTCCCGAATAATAGTCCCAATAAGCTTTTTATTATCCAGAGTAATGCTAAGGTTGCAATGGTCAACACAGCCCATCTTGGTAATACATTTAGTAGATAGGCTATTACTCCAAATCCAATAATAAAAAGAAGCAATGATTTCAAAGCAGAGATGAGGGGAGAGGCTTGTGTTTTATAGCTGCTGGGACTACTTCTTTGGGACAGGAAATAGTATATATTCAGAATTTGTTTGAGAAGCTGATAAGATTGAAGTCTCAGCAGTCGCTTACCAGTCTTACTAGATTCTATGATATCACTCAAAATTATCGCTGACCGAGTGCCTAAACTTTTGAGAATATTAGAAGGTATATCTTTCACTATTGTTTCTGAACCAACTCCATATTCACCCAGGAAGTATTCTTTTTCTTTCCCTTTTAAATCTTTTAGGGAACGTTGAGCAATTTTTGCAGCAGCTAAGGGAGTTACTGCTTTGTCAAAATAGCCACCAACATATTTGTAGTTTGGCTCAGGAGTTGAGTCAATTTTTTGTTGATTCCATTCCAATTGTTCAGAAATTGCGTCTTTGAATACATTCCCTAAATTTTCCTTAAGAATAGCACTATGTCCTAAACTGACAAGCTTATTTAAGAATTCTTCTAATTCTTCTTTTGCAAGGGTTGTATTAGGTTGAGCAAGTTTAATTAAGTCTTGAATTAGCTCATTTTTTTCTGTTTGTGTTTCTGTGGGAAAAGATTCATCAACGGGAAAAGATTCATCAACAAGTCGCTTGACGTATTCTTGAATTTTCTCTTCCTGAGTTCCTGAGAATTGTTCTAGTTTAATTTGGCGACTTACAACTCCAGAGAAGGCTTTTAAGGATTCTGAAGTTAATAACCCATCAACAATACGGTTGAGTCCATCTAACCGTCCCCAAAGTATATCATTAGAACGCCAAGATTTCTTAAAAAAGCCTCCAAAAGCACGAAATTGATCTCCAGCTAATTTTTCTTCAAGTCCCTTATCTTTGCCAAATCCTTTATCAGCATCATTGGGAGAAATACGAACAAGTTTAATTAGACTGTTGTTTTGGACATCGGACAAATATTGATAGGGATATATTACTTGATCAATTAGCTGAAATTTCTCAAATTTGCCAATTGCTGATTCTACATTCTCCGATTGTTCAGTTAACAACTTCGCAGAAGCTTGTTCTATTTTTTCTAATATTGTTTCACCTTTGGTTATAGTTAATGCTTCCCAATCTTGATCTAGAGCCATAACTTTAACCCTGTTCCGTAATTGTCCCCGGATAAAATTGATTTTGTCAAAATCTAGCTCTTTGAGATTTTCTACGGTAACATCGGCTAAATCTTGACTATCTAAGATAAGACGCAACAACGTTAATAGATAATCATATATTTTTTTGCGCTTCAAATTTACAGATTCTTGATTATTGTCCTCTTCCTCTTCTGTGATGAGTTGATAAAATTTTTGTCGAACAGGTTCGGATTTTATCACTTCTTTGATAACCTGATCAATGACTTTGAGCAACTCTAGCAGCCAAGTGATTTTATTGGCTAAATTTTTCAACTCTGTATATTTGGTAATATCATCTGTATCTTTAGTAATAGCATCAGATATCAGAGAGTAAATTTGGGACAAGAGAAAGTTATGTTTTCTAATAGCATATTGAATATCTAGATTTTCAACATCTTGAGCTAGGGAGTTTAAAGTTTCCTCTCGCTTTTTAATTTCCTCAGAATTATTAATAAATTGGGTCAATAAACTGGCACTTTTTTCTAATAGTTCTTCCTGTTCTTGTTCTTTTCCAACAAAATATTGATTGTCAAAAATTACGGAGAGAACACTATCTCTTAAACTGACTAAACGACACCTCCAATAACGATTTTTGGCTTCTGTTGTTTGTTCAGATACTTCTTCATCAACACTTTTTAATAACAAATTATAGCGACGAATTTTGTCGTTAATACCTTTGATTTGTTGAAGATCTTTGCTAATACTTTCATATCTGGGTAAACTGATTAGAGAACCTGTGATGACTTCCCAAACAGTAGGTTGCTCCATTTCTTTAAATTTGGTACTGTCAACAAAGCTTTCCGGATTGGGATCGAGATAAAATAATTGACGATTGACAGGACGATCTGCTGTACGATAATAAATGGCTTCAGTGGTATAACTAAAAGGACGATTATCTAGAACTCCCCCATCAACAAAATAGATTTTATATCCCTCTTTTGGAGGTTCTTGCGGAAGGATGCGATTTCTCAAAAGCTTTCCCCATTCTTGTAGTTGGTTATCTACCTTATTATCAGACTTGATTTCGACAGGTACTACGGGAAAAGCCAGGGGAAAACAAGAGGTGATTCGACAGAGTTTAGCTAAGGCTTGTTGAGTATCTTTATCTGTCGTAGAAAAAGGATCTCCAAAATCTTGATCTTCTCGATATTTAAGATGAAAAACGCAACGATTATCTTTTATTTCGATGACTTTTCCAGTGTTGTCAAAGGTTTTATAGATTCTTCCTAAAACATCAGTGCCAGTGATAAACAAATCTAATTCGTTAAACTCTGAATACCATTCTCCATCAGGAGCAGATTGTTGGTTATTTCCAGCTTTTTCAAAAGCTTTAAAAAGTTCTTCCTGATAGTATCCCTCGCCGTTTAAAAGAGAGTTGACATTGGTCTGATTATTTTCTTTTTTGATCGGACGCAGTAATTTATTTATATCTCCACTTTCTCGCCAAATATCTCCAAATTCCTTAAAGTCAACTACAATTTTTTCGTAGCTATTAGCAACTGCATAGCTCAAGAGAACTCCATTAATTCCTCCCGCTGAAGTTCCCGATACAATATCAACAACAATATCTGAATCTGTCAGTGCTTTAATTAATTTATAAATCCCCCGACCCCTTGTTGCGTTATAAAATTCTCGACAAACACCATTCATATAAACTGCTAGAGAAACCCCACCATAAAGCACTAATCCTAAGCGAGTTTCCCTACGAAAATCTGGTTTTTTCAAGCAAGTGGCTGACGAAGATTGTGTGTTTTGACCAGGTGTTGCAGTCATAGCAAGTCTCCACAGTTATTTGGCGTTCTAAAAGGGACAGATACAGTTGGGAGTCGTTTGTGGCGGTTTTTGCGATCAGGGTTGGGACGCTCTACCACATTTCCCAATATAAAAGGATACACACCACCCCGCCACAAACGTTGTATCCTACACTATATTTTAATAAATCTTTACATTTATCCTGGTATTTGAGGTTGCCGGAAAACAGAAGTCAGAAAACCAGCTAAAGCGATGCAGTGGGAAAAAGCGAAAAACTGCACAGCTAATCAGGTTCTTGACTGGTAAAAATCCCCAGATATGGAAATCGTTGCTATGATTACGATTATCTCCCATGAAAAATATTCACCAGAAGGAACCTGAATTAACGGCAAATTATAGCGCGGTGCTTCTAAAAGATAATACTCTTTGATTGGTATCATTTAAGGTTCTTCCGAACTTACCATGTAAAATCAACTAGCAAAATGCCAATTTAATAAACATCTAAGACTAAAGTTTTTAAAGTTTCTAAATCCATAGCCTCTCCTTTTAATCACC